>CAZADJ010000140.1:0-7101 GCA_964483845.1 uncultured Actinomycetota bacterium
CGTGGAGATCGGCGAGTTCCAGCACCTGATGCGTGAGACGTACGGGCTCCGCGACCGCGAGCGCGGGCTGGAGCGCACCTTCGCGTGGCTCGTCGAGGAGGTCGGCGAGCTGTCGCGCGCGCTGTTCCGGGGAGACGCGAGCGACCGCCGCCACGAGCTCGCGGACGTGCTCGCCTGGCTGGCCTCCGTCGCCGACCAGGTCGACGTGGACCTCGAGACGTGCGCCACCGAGCGCTACGGCGACGGTTGTCCGAAGTGCGGCTCCCGTCCGTGCGCCTGCATCAGCCGCTGATCTCCGTGGCGAGCAGCTCGGCGATCTGGACCGTGTTCAGGGCGGCGCCCTTGCGCAGGTTGTCGCCGACGACCCAGATGTTCAGGGACCGTGGGTCGCCGAGGTCGCGGCGGATCCGACCGACCAGCACGTCGTCACGCCCGGCGGACTCGAGTGGGCTCGGGTAGGCGAGCGGCTCGCCGTCCCGGCCGGTGCCGTCCTCGACCGCCAGTCCCGGCGCCGCACCCAGCGCGGCGAAGGCCGCGTCGAGGTCCGGCTCCTCGTCGAAGGTGAGCCGTGCCGCGATGGCGTGCCCGACCACGACCGGCACGCGCACGCAGGTCGGCGACACCGCGAGCTCCGGGAGGTCGAGGATCTTGCGGCTCTCGTTGACGAGCTTCCACTCCTCGTCGGTGTAGCGCTCCTCGGCGAAGGCGCCGCAGTGGGCGAGGACGTTGAAGGCGATCGGCTTGCTGAACTCCGACGCCGTGACGGTCGCGGCGGCGTCGCCGCCGCGCGCGCGGAGGGCGTCGGGGTCGCCGACGAGCTTCTCGGCCTGCTCGATCAGCTCGGTGATGCCGCTCTGGCCCGCGCCGCCCGCCGACTGGTAGGACGTCGCCACCATCGAGCGGAGCCCGAAGGCGTCGTGGAGGGGCTTCGCCGCGACCATCAGGGTCATGGTGGTGCAGTTGGGGTTCGCGACGATCCCGCGGGGCCGTTCGGCGAGCGCGTCGGGGTTCACCTCGGTCACGACGAGCGGGACGCCGTCCTCCATCCGGAACGCCGAGGAGTTGTCGACCACGGTCGCGCCACGACCGACGGCGACGGGCGCCCACTCGCGGGAGATCCCGCTCCCCGCGCTGAACAGCGCCACGTCCACGTCCTCGAACAGGTCCGGCTCGAGCGTGACGACCTCGACGTCACGGCCGGCGAACGCGATCCGACGCCCGGCCGAGCGCTCGCTGGCGACGAGGACCGGATCGCCCTCGAGCGGGAAGTCCCGCTCGGCGAGCAGCCGCCGCATCTCGACCCCGACCGCGCCGGTGGCACCGATGACCGCGACCCGCACCGATCGGCTCTGCTCCCCCGCGCCGGCGGTGTCCCGGGTCGCGCCCGAGACCGGGGCGGCCCGGCGCTGGGGCACGCTGTCGGACTCGCTCATGTCACGCTCCTCGCTGCTGGTTGTCCCGGCTCACGCCGGGTGCTCCTCGCGCGCCTCGACCGCCTCGTCGAGCTCGAACGCGTCGTGGACCGCGCGCACCGCGGCCTCCACGTCGCCGGCGCGGACGATCACCGAGATCCGGATCGTCGAGGTGGAGATCATCTCGATGTTCACCCCGGCCTCGGACAGCGCGTGGAACATCGTGGCGGCGACACCAGGGTGCGTCTTCATCCCCGCGCCGACCAGCGACACCTTCGCGACGTCCATGTCCAGCACGACGTCGGCCGCGCCGATGTCGTCCTGCACGCCGCGGATGATGTCGGCCGCGCGGACGGCGTCGCGGCGGGGCACGGTGAACGAGATGTCGGTCTCGCCGTCGGTCGACACGTTCTGCACGATCATGTCGACGTTGACGTTCTCGTCGGCGAGGGCGGTGAACATCGTCGCGGCCACCCCGGGGCGGTCCGCCACCTCCTCCACGGTGACCTTCGCTTCGGAGGTGTCGTGCGCGACACCGGAGATGTAGGCGTCCTCCATGGTCCTGTCGTCCTCCGGCCCGACCCAGGTGCCCTCCTCGTCGGTGAACGAGGAGCGCACGTGGACGAGCACGTCGTTGTTGCGGGCCATCTCGACCGATCGGGTCTGGAGCACCCGCGCGCCGTGCGCCGCGAGCTCCAGCGCCTCCTCGAACGAGACGTAGTGCAGTCTGCGCGCACCCGGCACGATCCGCGGATCGGCCGTGTACACGCCGTCGACGTCGGTGTAGATCTCGCACTGGTCCGCGTCCAGCGCGGCGGCGAGCGCGACGGCGGTGAGATCCGAGGCGCCGCGGCCGAGCGTCGTGACGTCCTTGGTGTCCTGGGACACCCCCTGGAAGCCGGCGACGATCACGACGTCACCCGCGTCGAGGGCGCCGCGCACGCGGCCGGGGGTGATGTCGATGATGCGCGCCTTGCCGTGCAGGGCGTCGGTGATGATCCCGGCCTGCGAGCCGGTGAACGACCGGGCGCTGATCCCACGCGCGGCGAGGGCCATCGCGAGCAGCGCCATCGAGATCCGCTCGCCGGCGGTGAGCAGCATGTCGAGCTCGCGGCCCGGGGGATCCGGGGAGATCTGCTCGGCCAGACCGACGAGGTCGTCGGTGGTGCGCCCCATCGCGGAGACGACCACGACGACGTCGTGTCCGCCCCCGCGGGCCGCGACGATGCGCGCGGCGACGCTCTCGATGCGCTCGACGTCGGCGACGGACGTGCCGCCGTACTTCTGGACGATCAGTGCCACGTCTCAGCCACCGTCGAGCGTTGCGGCCCCGGATGAGGTCCCGATGCTACCCGCCGCCGGGCGGTCCTCCGCGCCGGACGGACGGCGCGGCGCGGAGGATCCTCCCGCCGGGGCCCGACTACCCTCACGCCCGTGCCCACCTCCTCCCGTCGCCGACCGGCCTCCTCCGCGCGCCGGCGACGCCGCCGGGCGCGGGCCGCGCGCACGCTCGCGGTCCTCGGCTCCGGGGCGCAGATCGTCGCGGTCTTCCTGCCGTGGGACGCGACCGGCCGGTCCGCCCTCGATCTCGGGCTGCGCTCGCTCGGCGAGCGCGCCGACCAGCCGACGGTCGCGCTCGTCCTGGTCGCGCTCGCTGCGGTGGCCGTGGTCCCGGCGCTCGTCCGCGACACCACGACACCACCGCTGGTGGCCGGCGCCGGGGGTGCAGCGATCGGACTGGCCTGGATCGTGGCCGGACCCGCCGGCGACGTCCCGACCGGCGCGGTGGTCGCGCTCGGCGCCAGCGCCGTGCTCCTGCTCGCGGGGGCGACGGCGCGTCGGGCCCGGGCGGTGGCGACGCCCGCCGGGGGCCCCGACCCGGACGGGACCCGCACGGCCGCGCCGGGCTTCGAGCTCCGCGACCACACCGCGGACACGGCGTTCGCCGCCTGGGGTCCGACCCGAGCGTCGTGCTTCGCGCAGGCGGTCCGGGCGCTCGTGGCCTCGTTCGCCGAGTTCGACGGCGACGGGACCCTGCGCGAGCACCCGGTCGAGCTGCAGCCCGCCACCGACGAGGACCTGCTGGTGGATCTGCTCAGCGAGGTGCTCTACCTCCTCGACGCCCGTCGCGAGCTCCCCGTCGGGGGCGCCCTCCGCGACCGTCGGGACGGTGGGATCGCGGGGACCCTCGACGTGGTTCCGCTCGGTGGGGTGCGGCAGGTCGGCGCCGTCCCCAAGGCGATCACCTACCACGGGCTCGAGGTCGAGCGCGGGGCGGACGGTGGCTGGCGCTGCCAGGTGACCATCGACGTCTGAGGGCGGGTGCCGCACAGCCCCGGAGCGGCGTCCTCCCCGATGCATGCTGCTCAGCTGCCGCCTGTGGGCGCCGAGCAGCACCGATGACGCACTTCCCGACGATCGACCCTGAGCTGCCTCAGCCCTTGACGACGCCGAGCGGCCGGAGGCGCGCGACGCGGCGGGCGAGCCCGGCCTCCTCGCAGACGCGCACCACCTCGTCGACGTCCTTGTACGCGTACGGCGCCTCCTCGGGGAGGTCGCGCTCGGAGCCCTCACGGACGAGGATCCCCCTCCCGGTGAGCTCGTCGCGCAGCTCGCGCGCGGACTGGGTCCGCTTGGCCTGCTTGCGGCTCATGGTCCGGCCGGCGCCGTGACAGGCGGAGTCGAACGCCTCGTTGCCGGCGACGCCGGTGAGCACGTAGCTGGCGGTGCCCATCGAGCCCGGGACGAGGGTCGGCTGTCCGTGCGGGCGCAGGTCCTCGGGCAGGTCCGGGTGGCCCGGCGGCAGCGCGAGCGTCGCCCCCTTGCGGTGGACGCAGAGACGGCGGAGCGCGCCGTCGACCTCCCGATCCTCGAGCTTCGCGAGGTTGTGCGAGACGTCGTAGACGAGGTCGAGATCGCGTCGCCCGACCACCTTCGCGAACGCATCCCGGGCCGCCTCGGCGAGCAACTGCCGGTTCGCGCGGCCGAAGTTCGCACCGGCCGCCATCGCACGCAGGTACGCGCGGCCCTCGTCCGAATCCACCGGGGCGCAGGCGAGCTGGCGGTCGGGGACGTCGATGCCGTGGGCCTCCATGGCGGGGCCCATCGCCCGCACGTGGTCCTGACAGATCTGGTGGCCGAGCCCCCGGGAGCCGGTGTGGATCATCACGCAGAGCTGGCCCTCCTCGAGGCCGAACCCGGCCGCGGCCTCGGCGTCGAGGACCGTCTCGACGTGCTGGATCTCGAGGAAGTGGTTACCGGAGCCGAGCGAGCCGACCTGCTCGGCACCGCGCTCCATGGCTCGGTCGCTGACCTGTCCCGGGTCGGCGTCGTCGAGACGGCCGCCGTCCTCGGTGCGCTCGAGATCGCGCGGGGTGCCGTGCCCGCGCTCGACGGCGTAGGCGGCGCCGTCGGTGAGGATCCCGACGAGCTGCTCGCGACCGTGGATGTCCCACACGGCCCCCTCGCCCAGTCCCCGGGGGATGGTGCGGTCGAGGACGTCCATGACGTCCGTGAGCTCGCCGTCGCTCACCTCGCCGTGCACCAGGGGTGCGGCGAGCAGCCGGACCCCGCACGAGATGTCGAAACCGACGCCGCCCGGCGAGACCACGCCGCCGTCGTCGACCGCGGTCGCCGCCACCCCACCGATGGGGAAGCCGTAGCCCCAGTGCATGTCGGGCATCGCCAGGCTCGCCCCCACGATCCCCGGGAGAGCCGCGACGTTCACCACCTGCTGGAGGGACTCGTCCGACTCGATGTCGGGGAGGAGAGCTTCCGAGGTGTAGACGACGCCGGGAACGCGCATACGTCCGTGCGGCTCGATCCTCCACCGGAACGGTGTCTCGGCGGTGAGCTCGGGGACGCTCACGTGCACCTCCTGGTCGTCTGGGACCAGGGTGTCACGGCCGCGCGGCGCCCCGGCGACGAAGGATCGGGTCCGGTCAGTCGGGGAGGTGCCGCACGAACCAGTCCCGGGCGGCGGCGGCGACCGCGTCCAGCGCGCCGGGCTCCTCGAACAGGTGGCCCGCGCCCGGCACGACGGTGATCTCGACGTGACCGCCGAGCTCGCGGGCCGCGGCCTCGTTCTCTCCCCGCACGGGCTCGTCGTCCTCGCCGACGAGGAGCAGCGTCGGGGCACTCACCGCACCGAGCTCCCGGGCGAGGCCGGGGCGACCACCCCGGCTCACCACGGCGCCGATCCGCTCCGGGGAGCGTGCGGCCGAGGTGAGCGCGGCCGCCGCGCCGGTGCTCGCGCCGAAGAGCCCGACCGGCAACGCGGCGAGCTCCGGTCGTCCCCGACCCCAGGCGAGCGCCGCGTCGAGGCGGGCCGCGAGCAGATCGACGTCGAAGACGTGGTCGCGGACCTGGGACTCGACCGGGGTGAGCAGGTCGAACAGCAGCGTCGCGAGCCCCGCGTCGTTCAGGACGCGGGCGACGTGGCGGTTCCGGGGGCTCTCGCGGCTGCTGCCGCTACCGTGCGCGAAGATGACGAGCCCCAGTGGGGTCGGCGGGATCACGAGGTCGGCCGGGAGGGTGACGCCGGCGGCCGGGACCTGGTGATGGGTCGAGCTGCGGAGCGTCTCCGCGGTGGCCGCGAGGAGCTCGACGACCTCGTCGTCGCTGGTCTGGCTGAAGTCGTGGTACCAGGTGCCGACCGCGGTGAACGACGGCGGCGCGAGGAGGCAGACCACCTCGTCGGCCTCGCCGCGGAGGCGCTCGACGCTGTCGGGCGATCCGACCGGGACCGCGACGATGATGCGGTCCGCCCCCCTCGAGCGCAGCACGCGGACCGCCGCGGTCGCGGAGATCCCGGTGGCCAGCCCGTCGTCGACCAGGATGCACGTCCGACCGCGCACCGGCGTGCCGGCGCGGCCGCCCCGGTAGCGCTCGAGCCGGCGCTCGAGCTCGGCCCGCTCACGATCGACCGCTCCGTCGAGGTCGTCCCGCGACAGTCCGAGGCGGTCGACGGCGGCGTCGTCGATCAGGGTGACGCCCTCCTCCCCGACCGCGCCGATCCCGTACTCGGGGTTGCCCGGGGCCCCGACCTTGCGCACCAGAACGACGTCCAGCGGCGCGTCGAGCCGGCGCGCCACCTCGTGCGCGACCGGGACACCGCCCCGGGGCAGCCCGAGCACGAGCGGATCGTCGTCCGCGAAGCGCTCCAGCTGGTCCGCGAGCCGGCGACCGGCTCCGCGACGGTCCTCGTAGGTCACCCCGTGATGATGGCACGCTCGGCCGCGCGGTGGTGACGCCGGCGTTCACGACCCGCGACGACCACGCCTCACTCGGCGACGTCGCGTCGTCCGGAGAACGCCCGGGAGAGGGTGACCTCGTCGGCGTAGTCGAGATCGCCGCCGACGGGCAGGCCGCTCGCGATCCGCGTCACCCGGACCCCGAGCGGCTGGACGAGCCGGGCGACGTACGAGGCCGTCGCCTCGCCCTCCACGTTCGGGTTGGTCGCGATGATGACCTCGGTCACGCCCTCCGCGTCGATACGCTCGACCAGTTCGCGCATGTGGAGCTCGTCGGGGCCGACCCCGTCGATCGGCGAGATGGCCCCGCCGAGCACGTGGTAGCGGCCGCGGAACTCCCGCGTCCGCTCGATCGCGATGAGGTCGCGCGGCTCCTCGACGATGCACAGCAGGGTCGTGTCCCGGCGGGCGTCCCTGCAGATGCGGCACTCGTCCTG
>CAZADJ010000141.1:0-7042 GCA_964483845.1 uncultured Actinomycetota bacterium
ATCTGCGAGCCGCCCGCAGGATCTGCTCACGCGTGTCGGACACCGGAACACCTCGTGTCTTGGTCAGTCGACCAACCAAGTGAAGCGGTCGACCTGCGGCATGTCAAGTGGATCGCATCCGGCTTCGGCCGGGAGGTGCGAACGGCCGTCTGAATCGAACCCGGCGAGCCCTTCACGATCCCCCTCGTGACGGACCCCGGAGGGCAGATCGCAGACCGACGGTAGGGTCACAGCGACCAGTCCGGGCCAGTCCATCACGGGACAGTCAAGAAGTATCTTGAGAACCAGACTGTCGCCCCGTCGCCGGTCCGGACGGCGTTCGGCACCTAGGGTGCTCCCCGCTCGACCGGACAGGGAGGACCTGGTGGTCGAGGTACGGGCCGCCCGCCCGGAGGACGCCTTCGGCATCGCCCGTGCGCACGTGCTGACCTGGCAGCACGCCTACCGCGGCCAGCTCCCCGACGAGGTGCTCGACGGTCTGTCGGTCGAGCGCCGTGCGGAGCGCTGGGAGCGCGACCTCGTCGACGGGATGCAGGTCGTCGTCGCCGACGACGACGGGATCGTCGGGTTCGTCGCGGTCGGTCCGAGCCGCGACGAGGACGCCGGCGACGAGACGGGGGAGCTGTACGCGATCTACGTCGTGCCGGAGCGCTGGGGGCAGGGGGTCGGGCGGCGGCTCATGGACGCCGCGGAGTCGCGGCTCGCCGAGCTGGGTCACACCCGTGCCGGGCTCTGGGTGCTGGAGTCGAACGAGCGGACGCGGGTGTTCTACGAGCGCTGCGGCTGGCGCACGGACGGGGCGACGAAGACCGAGGAGATCGGCGACGAGACGGTGACCGAGGTCCGCTACGTCACCGGGCTGTGACGGCCACCTCGCCGGCCGGCTCGTCTCCGGTCGCGGACGGGTTCCACGCAGGCCTCCGGGAGCTCGCGACGAGCCCCCGGCCGACCCGCGCTCAGCCCCGGAGGCGGCGCTGGAGCGGCTCGACCGGCTGGGAGCCAGGCCCGACCGTGAGGCCGTCGAGCATCCGGGCGGTCGCCGCGGCGATCTCGTCCACCGCGGTGTCGAAGACCTCACGGTTCGCCGCCGACGGCCGCCGGTAGCCGCTGACCTTCCGCACGAACTGGAGGGCGGCGTCGCGGATCTCCGCGTCGGTCGCCGGCGGGTCCGCTCCGCGCAGCTGCTGGATGTTCCTGCACATGACGGTGACGGTACTCGAGGCGACGTCGGCTACGGGAGCAGGAGGTGGCTGTCGCCGAACTCGTGCCAGCGGAGCCCGGTGCCGTGTGCCCGGTCGTAGGCCCGCCTGAGCACGTCGTCCCCGATCACCGCGGCCACGAGGTCCAGGTGGGACGCGCCGGCGTCGTGCCACCCGGTGACCAGTCCGTCCACCACCCGCGGCGGTGCGGCGGCGCCGATGACGTGGTCCGTCCAACCGCGACGCGGGACGACCAGGCCACCCGGCGCCGCGGCCGACTCCAACGCACGGGCCACGGTGGTGCCGACCGCGATCACCCGGCCGCCCCGGGCCCGGGTGCGGGCGACCCGGACGGCGGCGGTGGTCGGGACGTGGAACGGCTCCGCGTACGGCGGCTCCCCGGCCTCCTGCGAGGACACCCCCGTGTGGAGGGTGATCGGGGTCAGACCGATGCCGCGTCGTCGCAGGGCAGCCACGATCGCCGGGGTGAACGGGCGGGCCGCGCTCGGCATCTCTGCGCTGCCCGGGCGGCGCGCGAACAGCGTCTGGTACGCGCCGAGTGGGACCTCGACGTCCGGGTCCCCGTACCGGATCGGCCGGCCGTGCTCGTGCAGGTAGGTGAGCAGGTCCGTGGGGACGTCCAGGCGTGCGCGCCACAGCCGTGCCGTCCCGTCGGGTCGGGGACGGGGATGGGCGGCGACGATCTCGGCCCGCCCCCCTGCGGGCAGCGCGATCACGCGCCCGCCGTGGTCCGCGATCGCCGGCTCGCTGCCGTACCGGGTCGCGGCCCGGATCTCGACGGTCCAGTCGCCGTCGGGCATCGGCGTGGACAGGTGGAGGCGTTCGTGCCCGGCGCTGACCGGTAGCGAGGCGGGCAGGGTCTCCGAGTCGTTCACGACCACGAGGTCGCCGGCGCGCAGGAAGGTCGGGAGCTCGCGGAACGGGGCGACGACGTCGTCGGCCCGCGTGGTGACCATGAGCCGGACGTCGTCGCGGGCGGCGCCCTCGTGCTCGCGGGGGCGCTCGGGGATGCGCGTCGGGGGGACCGGACGCTCCAGGGCCCGCGTCGTCATGCTCGCACCGCCGTGAGCTCGACCAGCCGGTACCGGCCACTGGGTGCGGTCCCGTCCAGGAGCGAGAGCAGCGCCGGCACGCGCTCCTCGGGCGGCGGACGGTCGCTGATGTCCTCCCCCGGGAAGGCGTCCTGGTGCATGCGCGTGCGCATGTCGCCGGGGTCGACGACGAGGATGCGGAGATCGGGACGCTCCTCGGCCCAGATGGCGAAGGTGTGCTCGAGCGCCGCCTTCGACCCGCCGTAGGCACCCCAGCCCTCGTAGGGCGCGGAAGCGGCGTCCGACGTCACCGCGACGACGGTCGCCTGCGGACCCAGGTGCGGTCTGAGCGCCTGCGTCAGCGCGACCGGCGCGATGGTGTTGACCGCGTACGTGCGCTCCAGGACCGCGGGGTCGATCTCGTCGAGCGCCGGCAGCGGGCTGGCCCCGAGGGTGCTGGCGTTGTGAACGAGCAGGTCGAGGCCGCCGAGGGATGCGGCGGCCGCCGCGAGCTCGCCACGGTGGGCCGGATCGGCGACGTCGCCGGCGATCGCGGTGACCCGGTCGGGGCTGGCGATGCGCGCGACGGCGTCGTCGAGCGCCTCGCTGTCGCGGGCGTCGCCGATCACGTCCCAGCCACGGTCGACGAGGGCGGTTGCCAGTGCGTGTCCGAGGCCACGTGACGCCCCGGTGATCAGTGCGGTCGGCACGGTCTCCTCCAGCGATCGGTCGATCGATGTCACCGACGAGGTTCTCCGGCCTGGGCCCACGTGGCATCGGGCGCGGGGAGGGGATCCTCCTCGGTCGGAGGTCGTAGGGCCGCGGACCGCGAGAGGGAGACGGGCGCCGTCCGTCGTGGTGGGGGAGCAGGTGGCGGTGCGCTCCGGAGCGGTCCGGTCGGCACACCCGAGGTGACTACGTCCGGCCCAGCACCTCACGGAGGAACGTCGCGGCGCGCGGGTAGGCGTCCAGCCGGTTCGCGAGCTTGGACAGGCCGTGGCCCTCGTCGTCGTACACGAGCAGCTCGGTGCGGATCCCGCGCTCGGAGAGCACCCGGTGGATCTGCTCCGCCTCGGACAGCGGCACCCGCGGGTCGTTCGCTCCGTGGATGATGAACAGCGGCGCCCGCATCGCCTCCACGTGGGTGATGGGGGAGGCCGCCTCCAGCAGCTCCCGGTCACGCTCCAGCGATCCGTACTCGCGCTCGCGGAACGCCCGTCGCCAGTCCGAGGTGTTCTCCAGGAACGTCACCAGGTTCGAGATGCCGACGATCTCCACCCCCGCCGCCCACCGCTCCGGCTGGAACGCCAGTCCGGCGAGCACCATGTAGCCGCCGTACGACCCGCCGTACAGGGCCGCTCGGTCCTCGTCGAGGCCGGGCTGGGTCGCGATCCAGTCGTGCAGCGCGGCGAGGTCGGCCACCGAGTCGAGCCGCTTGTCGACGTCGTCGAGGTGGACGTAGCGGCGGCCGTAGCCGGTCGAGCCGCGCACGTTCGGGGCGATCACCGCGAACCCCTGCGCGACGAGGTAGGCCACCAGCGGCTCGAACGACGGTCGCCACTGGCTCTCCGGGCCGCCGTGGATGCGCACCACGACCGGGTGGGGGCCGTCCCCACCGCGGGGGCGGAACACGAACGCCGGGACCTCCAGCCCGTCGAACGAGGTGAACCGGATCAGCTCCGGTTCGACGAACGTCGCCGGGTCGACCGCGCAGGGGCTCACGGTGAGCCGTTCGAGCTCGCCGGTGTCCGTGTCGCAGCGCCAGGCATCTCCCGGGAGGAGCGCCGAGCTGAACGAGAAGGCCAGGTGGCGGCCGTCCCGCGAGAAGCGGAACCCACCAGCCACCCCGTCACCCGGCAGCGACACCTGCCCGGTCACCTCCAACGTCCGCGGGTCGCGGAGCTCGGCCCTGCTCATGCCGTCCTCGTTCCAGGCGACGAGGAGGTGGCGGCCGGTCCAGTCCACCGCGCAGCCGGCATCCCAGCCCGGCTCGATGACGTACTGCCACGTCCCGTCGGGGGTGCCGCGCGCGATGCCGCGGAAGTCGCGGTCGACATCGGTGGCGAAGAAGAACGCGCTGCCGTCGGGCAGCCACGAGGGTCCGCCGACGGTCGCGGGGTCGTCGTGGGGCGCGAGCTCGACCACCGTGTCGGCGCCCGGCCGGACCGGCTCGTCCCCGAGCCGCTCGAGGTCCACGAGGTGCAGGCGGTTGTCGGCCGGCTTGGTCGTCATCTCCGAGACCGCGAGCCAGCGACCGTCCGGGGAGAACCCGACCGGGCTCGTCCAGCCCCCCGTGGCGTAGGCGCAGCGCTCCGTCCCGTCGGTGAGGTCACGGACCCAGCTGTCGAAGGCGACCCCGTCACCGCGGTTCGTCGCGTAGGCCAGCCGCGTGCCGTCGCGCGTCATCCCGCCGGGGCGGTGGATGTGGTCCGGGTCGGTGACGAGCGGCTCGAGCTCGTCGGGTCCGGTGAGCGGCCGCCCCGGTGCGTCGGTGGTGAGGTAGAGCTGGTGGCGCTCGTTCCCGCCGCGGTCGGTCGCGACGAGCAGGCGGTCGCGGTCCCTGCCGGTCGGGTCCGCCGGGAGGTAGCCGGCGCCGACCGGCTCCTCGAAGTCGGTGATCCGCTCGAGTTCCTCGGCGGCGACCGGGGTGTCGGCGTCGGCGAGGTCCAGCCGGTGCACCTGCGCGGTGCCGGGGACGTCGGAGGAGATCACGAGCTTGTCGTCGCCGGGCGACCAGCTCGACGGGCTGGCGGTGCGGATCTCCAGGTAGGCGCGGATGTCGGGTCGCTCGTCCATGGGTCCGGAGGGTAGAGGCGCGCGGATCGCGGAGGAGCCTTCCCCCACGCCCGTCGGGCACCGCGCGGGTGGCCGCTGGGAACGCGCTATCCGACGACCTCGACGACGCCGACCATCCCGTAAGCGACGTGGCCGGGGAGGTGACAGGCGAACGTCACCGTGCCGGGCTCGTCGAAGCGGTAGAAGGTCGTACCGGTCCCGTTCGGCCCGACCGACACCTCGCCGGGGACCGGCGGGTGGGTGTGCTCGGTGCCGTCGGCGTGCTCGCGGTGGACCGCCGGTGGTCCGACGACCAGCTCGTGGTGGATCGGGTCGTGGTTCACGACGACGAACCTGACGGTCGTCCCGGCATGGACCCGCAGCTCCTCCTCGGAGAAGCGGCTGTGCTCGATGTCGAGGGTGATCGTGACGACGCCGGGTCCGAGCGCCGGTGCCGGCTCGGGGGCCGCGGCCAGGGCGCCGTAGCCGAGGCCGGTCACGACCAGCATCGCCGCGACCGCCACGACGAGGCGGGCACCTCGTCCGGACCACCTCGCCGGCGGTGTGGTCGTCGGCGGTTCGTCCTCGGACGCGGGCGGCGTCTCCGGGGTCGCTGCGCTCTCCGCTGTCCCCCTCATGGTCCCACCTCCACCGAGGAGGTCCGCCGGGCGCGCACGGTGAGCACCGCGAGCACCGCCAGGCCGACGGCGATCCCCGCAGCCAGCGGCCACCAGACGGTCGGCGAGGGGGCCTCCTCGATCGGGACCGCGTCCGACGCGGTGACGACTCCGGCGTCGGTGAGCGAGGGGTGCTCGTCCGGGTCGACGGAGACGGCCAGGTCGTAGTCGAGCTCGCCGGCCTCGACCGACAGGGGCAGGTAGGTCAACCACATCTCGTCCGGCAGCCACTCCATCCCGACGTCGGAGCGCAGGTCGGCGAGGAGCGCGTCGGAGGCGGGCTCGCTGCGCTCGAGACCGAGGCCCCGGCCGCCGGCGAGCAGCTGCGGACGGTCGTCGGTGAGCAGGAACACGTCGGCCTCGATCACCTGGCCGGGCTCGGCCCCCATGGACAGGATGCGCAGCGGCACCCAGGGCCGGTCGGTCGGGATCGTGAGCATGATCGGGGTCGCCGTCCCCACCTGCTGGCCGAGCTCGTCGGCGCGGGACGCGTCGAAGCGTGCGGCCATGAAGATCTCGCTGCGCTCCGCGTAGAAGTCGAGCACCTCCGGGGCGTCGGGGCTGAGGAAGAAGCCGTTGTCGACCGCCCACCGGCCGACCTCGTCGGCACCGCCGCGCAGGACCGTGATGTCGAGCGCGTCGACCTCGGTCTCGAGCAGCACCTCGGCGCTCGCGGCTTCCTCGGCGTCGTCCGCGCTCAGCGCGACCGCGCGCTCGACCGGCGTGACCTCGCGGACGAGGCGTTGCAGCGTCCAGTCACCACCGCGCTCGACCTCGGTCGGCACGTCGGGGAGCGGGACGATCGAGCCGACCTCCTCGCCCTCACCGGTGAACTCGAACGCGGTCACGTAGCGCTGGACGCCGTCGGTGTAGGCCGACAGCGTCGTGGTGCGCCCGAGCTGGATGGTGCCGTCCGCGCCAACGAGCCCCCCACAGGCGGCCGCCGGCGCGGCCAGCGCCAGCAGGCAGATCACCGTGACCGCTCCCGACAGCGTGATCCTGCGTCCCGGGCCCATCGTGTGCTCCTCGATCGCTGCGTCTGTCGACCGGTGTGACGCCGGGACGCCCCGCCGGGTTGCAACCCGGACGGTCGGGGCAGGGGGCGGGGCGGGCGTGCGCGGTCCGGAGGTGGCCGGTCCCCGCGATCGGTCGGCCACTACGTTCGAGGTATGGGTACGAACGGGTCACGCCCCACCGGCACGGTGACGTTCCTGTTCACCGACCTGGAGGCCTCGACCCGTCAGTGGGAGGAGCACCCGGACGCGATGGCGGCCGCGGTCGCGCGCCACGAGGAGCTGCTGCGGGCGACGATCGAGGACCACGGTGGCTACCTGTTCGG
>CAZADJ010000142.1:0-7040 GCA_964483845.1 uncultured Actinomycetota bacterium
TCGCCGTCGCACGGACGCCGACCTCGCGGCAGGGTCCGGTCGTGGTCGGCCTCGTCGCCCTGGGACTCGGGACGCTCCTCGCCGCGCCGATGCCCTTCGAGACACCGCCGGTCATCGCCGCCGGTACCGGCGTGCTCGTCGTCGGGATCGGCGTCGGGATCGCCCGTGCGCTCAGCGCCCCAGGACGCCGCTCCCCCGCGGTGCGGGCCGCCGCGACCGTGGTGGGGTTCGGGGTCGGGGCGGCTGTCGTCGCCGGACACCACCTGCTCCACGACCCGTACCTGGTGGTCGGCGCGGCCGCGTTCGTCGCGGTCGCCGCGGCGCTGACCACCCGGGACCGGAGCGCGTTCACACCCGTCGCCGGATCACGCGTCGCGATCGCGCTCACCGTGCTCGCCAGCGTCGGGGGCGTGGCCGCGGTCGCGTCAGCCCCTCCGGCGCCCGGAGCCACGGGGACAGCGACGCTGCCGCTGCGGCTCGTCGGCTACCACCTGGACGGGGCGCTCGACCGCGACGCGAACGCGGCCGCCGACCGGCTCGCCCACGCGATCGCCGCCGAGCAGCCCGATGTCGTCGCGCTGCAGGGCGTCGACCGGGGCCGGTTCGCGGCCGGTGGCATCGACGTGCTGCCCCACCTCGCCGAGCGGCTCGCGATGGCCCCGCTGTACGCACCCGGCGAGTCCGATCAGGTCGGGGTCGCACTGCTCGTCCGGCACGGGGTGCTCGACACGCGTGCGGAACCGCTCCCCGGCGGGCCTGGGTCGCGGGACGCGGCTGCGCTCCTCGCGCTCCTCGATCTCGGTGACGGGCGTGCGCTCGCGGTCCTCACGACCCGTCTGCACGACGACTTCGGCGCCGGCCGGATCCGTCGGCAGCAGGCGACCCGGCTCGCCGGGATCGTGGAAGCGATGGTCGCGACGCGGACCCCGGTCGCACTGGTCGCCGATCTCGGCGCGTCACCGTCCGCCGAGGAGCTCGGCCCGCTCCACGGCGCGCTGTCGAACCTCTCGCGCAACTCCCCGCCCACGTCCCCGGCCCACGACCCCACGGAGGTCCGTCAGCAGGTGCTCGTCTCCGCCGACCTGATCGGGGAGCGGCTGCGCGTACGGCCCGAGGTGATCAGCAGCCACCTGATGGTCACGGCGACGATCGATCACGTCCGCTGATCACCCGGCGGCCACCTCCTCGAGCAGCACCCGGAAGCGCGCCGCGACCGCCTCCCACGACCAACGCTCGGTCGTCCAGGTGCGCGCCCGGCTGCCGAGCTCGCGTCGCCGGTCCTCGTCGGCCAGCAGGCCGGCCACGGCGCGGCCGACCGCTCCCGGGTCACGACCGTCGACCACCCACCCGGTGCGGCCCTGCAACACCGTCTCCGGCGCCCCCCCGGAACGCCCCGCGACGACCGGGACCCCGGATGCCTGCGCCTCGAGGTACACGATCCCGAGTCCCTCGACGTCGAGCCCGCCCAGGCGCGTGCGGCACGGCATCGCGAAGACGTCGAACGCCGCGTAGGTCGCCGGCAGGTCGCTCCAGTCGATCCTCCCGGGAAGCACCACGTGCGGAGCGGGGCCGAGCGCCTCGACACGACGGCGCAGGCGGCGCTGCGCGGGCCCGGATCCGGCCAGCACGAGCCACGCCCCACCGACCTGGGCGCGCACCGACGGCCAGGCCTCGAGCAGGGTGTCCTGTCCCTTGCGCCGCACCAGCCGGGAGACGCAGCCGACCACCGGAGCGTCCTCCGGAACCCCCCAGGCGCGTCGCATGCGGCGGCCGTCCACGTCGGGTCGGAACGCGCCGACGTCGACGCCGGGCGGGACCCGGCGGACGCGGTCGGCGCGGAGGTGGGGCTCCAACGCGCGCTGCGTGTGGTCGCTGATCGTCGTGACGGCGTCGAGCTCGCGTGTGGCCCGTCGCATCAGCCAGCCCATGCCGATCGCGGCGAACCCCGCCTCGTGCCCGTGGGTCAGCGCGATCACGGGGGCCCCCGGGTCGCGGCCCAGCGCCGCACCGAGCTCCCCCAACGGCCACGCGGCGCCGAGCACGACGACCTCGGGACGGTGCTGCGCCGCTGCGGCCCGCACACGTCGGAGCGTCCCCGGCGTGGGCAGCACCCACGGCAGCGTTCCCCGCCGCACCTCGTAGGGCTCGCCCGCGTCGAACCGGGAGGCCCCCGGCTCCGCCGGCCCGAGCACCAGGGCCTCCCCGGGATCCACACGGCGGAGGAGGCTGGCGACGAACTGCTCGATCCCACCCGGTCGTGGCGGGAGGTCGTTCGTCAACCACAGCGTGCGCACCATCAGCGCAGCCCCGGGTGACGCAGTCGGCGTTCCCGGGCCTCGACCGCCGCGACGTCGGGGAGGTCGATACCACGCCGCTGCGCGAACGCGACGGCGCGCCGGATGCGCTCACCGGGAGGCGGATGGCTCGCGAAGACACGCCGGTACCAACCAGGCGGCTCGGGATCCGCGAGATCCCGCACGACGAGCACCCGGGCGAGCTCGATGGCGGTCACGGGGTCCTCCGTCAGGGTCAGCGCCCCGTGGTCTGCGGCGGCCTCAACACGCTGGGACGCCGCCGCGACCACGGGGAGGGAGGCTGCCCACAGGCCCGCGACCACCACCGCGGCGACCGCGACCAGGCGCGGGTCGGTCGGTCCTCTCGCGTCGACCAGCCGTCGCAGCCGCCGTGAGCCGAGCGCACCTCGCAGCGCGAGGAACGTCACCAACGCCCCCGCCGAGGCGACGAGGACGCCGCGTTCGATGTCGCGGTGCAGGCGGTGCGCGAGCTCGTGGGCGACGACCGCGGCGACGTGCTCGTCGGGGAGGGCGAGCAGCGTGTCGTGCAGGACCACCCGGCGAGACGGACCGAGGCCGCTGACGTGCGCGTTGACCTTGCTCGTGCGGCGGCTGGCGTCCCCGACCACGATCCGCGCGTCGGCCACCCCGGCGCGCTCCACCACCCCGGCGACGGCGTCGCGCGTCGGGCCGTCCGGAAGGGGCTCGGTGCGCAGCAGCAGCGGCTCGAAGGCCAGCGGCGCGAGGAGGACGACCACGGCCACCGCCCCCGAGGCGAGCAGCGCACCCCGCCAGTGCCAGCTCTGTGGCCACCGGTGGATCAGGACGACCAGCGCCGCCGCACCCATCGCCGCGAGCCCCCACCCAGGTGCGCGCACCACCAGCCAGTCGCGCACCCACCCGGGCGCGTCGGCGTTGCGGAACCCGTAGCGCCCGTCCTGGACGTAGCCGAACGCGACGGACACCGGGCTGGACGCGAGGTCGACCGCGACGACGATCGCGACGGCGACCAGCGCCGCTCGTGCGGGGGAGTGGTCGTGGTGCCCGGCCAGCCGCCGGACGATCCGACGTCCCTTCGAGGTGGCGACAGCCAGGCCCGGCACCACGACGGTGAGCACCACGACCGCGACGCTGCCGACGCGTCTCGGGCCGCGGTAGGCGGCGACCAGCTCGAACACCTCACGACCGAAGTGGTCGAGGCCGGCGGCGGCGTCACCGGGAGCGGGCGCGACCGGCCGCCACAACGTCGCAGCCAGCCCCACCAGCCCCAACGCGACCGCCGCCACCGCGTAGGGGACGACGCGCTCCCGGGTCACCCCTCACCGCCGCCGGGTGACGGCGTCGCCGGGCGCTGCTCCCAGCGCTCGCTCGCCGCAGCCACGGCCTCGTTCACCCGCTCGGCCGCACCGTCACGCCGGTCCAGGGCCTCCGCGATCTCCTCCTGGGCGATCCGCAGCGGATCGACGTACTCCGACACCGCCAGCTCGTACGCATCGGCCGCCTCCTCGGCGTCGCGGTAGAACCAGCGCTGCTCCACGAACTCCTCGGTGCTCTCGGTGATCCCCTCGTAGGTCGGCCAGTGGGTGATCAGTGCCCGGGCGAGCCGATCGGCCTCCTCCGCGTACTCGCGGATCACCACGAGCGCCTCCTCCTCGGCCTCCAGCGCCTCGCGCTGCCAGTCCTCCTCGGCCCGCTCCTGGGCCGCCCGGATCTCGCCACGGGCGCGATCGACGGCGTGGGCGAGCTCGAAGAAGGGGTCGCGCAGGTCGGCGATCTCGGCGCCGTCGACGACCTCGGCGACCTGCGGCCACCGGTCGCGTGCCTCGTCGATCGTCTCAGGCTCCCGGAAGTCCTCGATGACGAGGTCCAGCTCACGGACCGCCTCCAGCACCGTCGCGAGCTGCGACTGACCACGCGTGTGGAGCTCGTTCACCCCGGCGACGGCCTCGCGCAGGTCCGTCAGGTCGATCGGGTCCGGCGCGTCGGGCGGGGCGGCGTCGCCGCCGACGGTGCACGCGGCCAGGAGCGCGACGGCGACGAGCAGGAGGGCGGCGCGGTACATGCCGGGGAGGGTACGGGCCGTCAGCGGGACCGTCGGCGCCGCGGGCGGATGAACCCGAGCTCGCGGGCGAGGTCGCTCGCGGCGCCGATGCTGCCCGCCTCCCGGTCGAACCGCCACGAGGCCCGACAGGCCCGGCCGCGGGAGCGGTAGCGCACGGTCACCGTCCAGGTCCCGTCCTTGCGTCGCCGCGTGGACCAGCGCACGTCGTCGGGGTCCACGCTGCGGTCGGCCAGGTTCGCGCTGACGGCGTCGCCGAGGGGTCGCTCGGAGCGGCCCAGGCGCTGCCGCTCGAGCGTCGCCGCGTGGGCCTCACGGAGGACCTGCTCCCGCTCAGCGACGATCGGGGGCAGCCAACGCTCGACCCAGCTGATGTCGGTGCCAGCACGCTCGGCGACGGTGCTCGGGGAGCGGCCCGCACGCAGCTGCTGCTGGATCTCCGCCGGGCTCAGATCGCTGTCCGCACCCGCCTCGTCGACCTCGTCGGCCTCCCCCTCCTCGACCTCCCCCTCGTCACGGTCCCCGTCCTCCCGGCTCGCCTCGTCGCCGGTGGGCTCGTCCCCGCCTCGGTCAGCGCCAGCACCCTCCCCGACGTCCCCGTCGCCGGACCCGGTCCCCCGGACGCGGTCGTCGGGGACGTCGTCGCCAGCCTCAGCCTCACCGCCCGCCCCGTCGTCGGCCGCGTCCGTGTCGGCAGCGGGGGTGCCCCCGTCCCCGTCGGCACCGGCCGTCGCGGCGGCGGTCCCGTCCCCCGACGCCGCGTCGTCGGAGAGCCCCGATCCCCCGATGAGCACGACCGGGGGCTCGGGATCGTCGAACCCGGCCTCGCGCCGCAGCTCACGGACCTCGTCGACGGTGAGCAGCACATCGTCGTCCACGGCCAGCCAGTACCGGCCACTGGTCGCGGTGGGATCCGGGTCGAGGACGAGGTGCTGGAGATCGGCCGTGTAGCCGATCAGGTACAGATCGCTCACCCGTCTGCTCCGCCGCCCCGGGAGCCCGCACCGTAGCGGACCCGCATCACTCGGCGACCGCCACGAAGGCAGGGGTCGGGACGAGATCCACCCCCTGGTCCGCCAGCCGCTCACGCAGCTCCCGATCGTCGGTGACCACGGCGACCGGCTCGTCCGCCGGCAACCCAGCGACCATGTCCACCAGCTCGTCGTCCGCGGTCCGACCGACGCTGAAGCGCACGCGCACGCGCCGGCCCCCGGCCGGGGCCCGTCCCACGCCCTCCTGTCCGTCGAAGACGACCGTGATGCGTGTGCCGGTGTCAGCCGCGAGCGTCTCGCAGCACCCGACCAGCCACCGCCGCTGCTGCTCCAACGGGGCCCGCCCCCGGTGCTGCTTGGTGACGTTGTAGCCGTCGATCAGCACGCGGCGACCCCCGGAGAACAGCGCCGCGGCGGCCTCGGGGCCGGCCGGATCGAGCCCGGACGGCAGCCGGCTGGGGCGGCCGGGCCGCACCGCGCGCGCCGATCCGGGCACGTCCTGTCGGTAGGCAGCGACCTGCTCCGCCGCCCGGGCCTCGGCCTCCCGCGCGGCCTCCCGGCGGCGCTCCTCGGCACGCCGCCGCTCCTCCTCCCGCCGGCGCCGCTCACGCAGCTCCTCGCGGAGCCGTTGCGCCTCGGCGGCGTGTTGTCGCTTCAGCCGCTCGACCGTCGAGGCCCGCTCGGCGTCAGCCTCCTCCAGCCGTCCCGACAGCTCGTTCCGCTCCCGCTCGAGTTCCTCGATCCTGCCCTCGAGCTCCTCCGCCCGCGACCGCTCCGTCCGGAGCCGGGCCTCGAGCCCCTCGGCCCGCCGCTGGGCGTCGTCGCGCTCGGCCAGCAGCTCGCGGTTCCGGCCGCGCAGCCTGTCCTCGCGCTGCTCCGCCTCGCTGAGCCGTCGCTCCAACACGTCGATACGGGCTCCACGGTCCGGCTCGCGGGCCGGCGTCTGCACGACGCCGTCGCGGAGGCGGGTCAGCACGTCCTCGCCCCGCTCGTCACCGGCGAGCTCGTCGACCACCTGCTGCCACAGCTCCTCGTCGGTCGCGAGGAGCGCGCAGAGGTCTCGCCGGGAGCGGCCCGCGGCGAGCTTGTCGGTCGGCAGGGCCCGGAGGCGCTTGGCCTGGGGGTGGGGGTGGTCGCCGAGACGGTCGCGGACCGCGTCGACGATCCGGTCCCAATCGTCACGTGGAAGACGGCCGAGAACCGCCGCCTCGGGGGGCGTGTCAGCCGGCTGTCCGGGCCCGGGGTCTGACCCCCCGCCGGAGGATCGGTCGGTGCTGGCGGGGCGCTCCGACACGCCTCAGGGCCCCTCGGCGGCCGCGGCGGGTGCCTCCTCGACCTCGATGGCGTCGGAGCGGCCGCACCACCGGCAGGTCACCGACTCGACCTCCCGGTCGAGCACCTCCTCGTCCTCGATCTCGGCGAGTCCGCCCAGGTCGAAGTGGTGGTAGCGGCGCGTCCGGGCGCGCTCGACGACGTCGAACCGGGTGAGGTTGCCGCACAGGCCGCACCGGAAGCGCTTGCCCGGCTCCAGCCCGCGCGACAGACCCCCGTCCGGGGCGCCACCGTCACCGCGATCGCGGGTCACGTCACCGTCTCCGCGGCCGGCTCCTCGAACCACGGGCCACCATCCATCGCCGGTAGATCCGGGTACCCGATCTCGAAGATCTCCCCGGCGTCCTCCACGGCATCGGCCGC
>CAZADJ010000143.1:0-7015 GCA_964483845.1 uncultured Actinomycetota bacterium
CGACTCCACGTGTCGCGACCCACCATGGCTAGCGTGTCGGGCATGGACGCTGAGACCTTCCTCGCTGTGGCCGCCAGGGCCGAGCGGCTCATCGCGAGCGACCGCGTCGCCGAGCGGTGGGAGCGACCGAGCGCGCTCGACGGGTACCGGGTCGGGGCTCTGGCCGGACACCTCGCCCGTGCCGTGCTGACGGCCGCCCGCTACCTCGACCGACCCGTCCCCACCGACGCGCACGAACCGACCGACGCGGCCGGCTACTTCGTCCGCGTCCTCGCCTCGCACGACCCCGTGGACAGCGACCTCCACCGGCGTGTCCGGGAGCGCGGCGCGCAGGAGGCGGCCGAGGGCCCGGCACCGCTCGCCGCCCGGCTGGGTCGCACCCGGCGGGAGCTCGCCGAGCGGTTCCCGTCGATCGGTCCCGGCCGCCACGTCGCGGTCCTGGACGACGCCGTGCTCACGGTCGAGCAGTACCTCGAGACGCGGCTCGTCGAGCTCGTGGTCCACCTCGACGATCTCGCGGTCAGCGTCGGGCTGGACGGCCCCGACGACGTACCGGTCGAGGCCTACGAGGTCGCGGAGGCTGTGCTCGCCAGGATCGCCGGACGACGCGTCGGACACCTGGCGACCGTCCGCAGCCTCGCCCGGCGCGAGCGCCATCCCGAGGCGGTGCGTGCGCTGTGATCTCGCACCCGGGAACGCGCCTCCGGTCCCGCGGGACCGCTCGGTGGCGTGAGAGCCCGGCGGGTCAGGCGGTCGGCGTCCGCCGGTCGCTCGGGACCGCGCCGAGCGCAGCGCGTCCGGCGAGCTTGACGAACCCGAAGATGACGCTCCCGACCGCGACGGCGACGGCCGCCCAACGGACCCAGGTCTCGGCAGTCGTTGGATCGGCGACGGCGACCGCGAACGCGGCGGTGGCGAAGCAGATGTCGACGGCGCCCAGACCGGTCAGCCACGACCGGGTGGGCCGCCGCGCGACGAGGCGGTTCTCGATCCCGTACACAGCGAGCAGCACCCCGGCCAGGCGCAGCGGCCACCCCGCGGTGAGACCGATGGGCGCCGCGAGCCAGCCACCGGCGGCCACGAGGGTGATGCCGGCGCCGACGTTGACCGCTCCGTCGAGGTGCAGGGCGGTGGTCAGGGTGCGTCGGTTCACGGGTCCTCCTCTCATCCGATCTGGTAGGTCACGAGCGCGGTGGCGACGTGCGTCCCGTCGGCGGTGTGGACGTCGACGTGGACGGTGACGAGCCGGCGGCCGCGCCGGACGACGTGCGCCGAAGCGGTGGCGTCCTGCCCGTCGGCGGGGGCGAGGTAGCTCACCGAGAGGTCGACGGTCGCACCCCGCAGCGTGGCCGGCACGTCCGCGCCGGCCCACGACGCCGCCATCGCGGCGGTGTCGATCAGGGTGGCGATCGCTCCCCCGTGCACCACCTGCGCGATGGTGGCGACCTCGTCGCGGTACGGGAGCATCAGCTCGGCGCGGCCGGGCCCGATGGCCGCGAGCTCGATGCCGAGGTGGCCGACGAACGGACTGTGCGGCAGGAACTCCCGCATCACCTGCGTCCCGTCGATCTCGCTCGTGGCCGTCATCGCATCTCCGGTCGGTCGCTCACCAGCACGGTGGACGTACGCGCGGCGGCCGTCGATTACCCGTGAGGTGAAGCAGCGGCGGTCACCGGCCGGTTACCGTGAGCGTCATGGGCGGATCACCGACACAGCAGTCGTCGTTCGGGGCGATGCTGCGCGACTGGCGGCAGCGCCGCCGGCTCACGCAGCTCGACCTGTCGGTCGCCGCGGACGTCTCCACGAAGCACCTGAGCTTCCTCGAGAACGACCGGGCCGATCCGAGCCGCGAGATGGTGCTCGACCTCGCCGAGCACCTCGATGTGCCGCTGCGGGAACGCAACGTTCTGCTCAACGTCGCCGGGTTCGCGCCCGCCTACCCTCGTCGACCGTTGGACGCGCCGGAGATGCGGGCCGTGAAGCGGGCCGTCGACCAGGTGCTCCAGGGCCACGAGCCGTACCCGGCGATCGCGGTGGACCGCTACTGGAACATCCTCGCCATGAACGCCCCAGCGGCGCTGTTCGCCCAGGACGTCGACCCGGAGGTCCTCGGTCCGCGGCCGAACTCCTACCGGATCGGCCTGCACCCGGGCGGTTTGGCGCCGCGCATCGTGAACTTCCCCGAGTTCGCCCACCATCTCCTCGGCCGGCTCCGACACGACGCCGAGGTCTCCGCGGACCCCGAGCTGATGGCGCTGCTGGACGAGGTCGAGGCGTACCCGACCGTCCGCGAGCTGCCCCGCGCGACCGTCGACCCGAAGGCGGTCGTCGTCCCCGTGCGACTGCGGCACCCACTCGGGGAGCTCGCCCTCTTCACCACGATCGCCACCTTCGGTACCCCGGTTGACGTCACCGTCGACGAGCTCGCGCTCGAGACCTTCTTCCCCGCCGACACGCGGACCGCGCAGCGGCTGCAGCGACTCGCCGAAGAGGCCGATGGAGGCGCCTGAAGGACACCAGCCCGGACGGCCAGGCTCCGTCCCGCTGAAGATCGCGTGGACCGGGCGGTTCGTCACCGCGATGTGGCTGCTCACGGCCGGCGCCTCTGGGTGTCCCTGGTGGCCGTCGCGGTTGTCGCCGGGACGGCTGCGGCGGAGGCGGACGGCGCGGAGCGCGCCGACACCCGCGTACCGCCGGGCTACTCCTGCCCGTAGAACAGCCGCTCGGTCACGCGCCGGACCCGCCGCGTGATCCGCTTGAAGTCGTCCTCGAAGGCCTGGCGGCCCCCGCGCCCGTAGCTCAGACTGCGCGCCAACCTCTCGACGACCGGGTTGGAGGCGGGGAGCTGGTCCACGTCACGCTGGCGCAGCAGGTACAGGCAGTTGCGCACCCGCGACAGGAAGCGGTAGCCGTCACGGAGCCACTCGGCGTCGCGCCCGGTGACCAACCCGAGGTCCTGCAGCGCGTCGAGCGCCGCCATCGTCGAGGTGCTCCGAACGGACGGCTCCGACGCGCCGTGGCGCTGCTGGAGCAGCTGCACCGTCCACTCGACGTCGGACAGCCCCCCCGGCCCGAGCTTCAGGTGACGCGACGCATCGGCCCGGCGCGGGACCCGTTCGCGCTCGATCCTCGCCTTCATACGCCGGATCGCCGTCTCGACCTCGCCATCCTGCTCGTCGGGGTAGGCACGCTCCCTCGCCAGTTCGAGGAAGCGTCGTCCCAGGTCCTCGTCGCCGGTGATCGGCCGCGCCCGGAGCAGCGCCTGGTGCTCCCACGGCTCCGACCAACGCTCGTAGTACGCTCGCATCGAGCGCAGGGAGCGGGACAGCGGGCCGGTCCGCCCCTCCGGTCTGAGCTCGGCGTCGACCTCGAACGCGGTGCCCTCGGCGGTGACCTCCGACAGAGCGCTCAGGATCCGTTCTGCGACGCCGACCGCGTACGAGGACGCCTCCTCCTCACTGGTCTCCCCGACCGGCTCGTGGACGAAGATGACGTCCAGATCGGAGACGTAGTGGAGTTCGCGTCCCCCGAGCTTGCCGACCCCGATGATCGCGAGGCGCGCCGGTGGGCCGACCGCCGCGTCCTCGCCCCCGTCGTCCAGGACCGCGGTGAGCCCCGCCTCCAGGCAGGCCTCCGCCAGCGCCGTGAGCTCGCTGCCCACGACCGAGACGCCGGCGTCACCGGCGAGGTCGCGGACCACGATGCGCACCAGCTCGCGGCGCTTGAAACGGCGCAGGGCTGCCTTGCGCGCCTCCAGGCCGTCCTGCCATCCGAGCAGGCCCGCCGCCGCAGTGGCGAGCTCGTCGCGGCCCCGGGGCTCGTGCCGAGCGTCGGGGTCCACGACCCACTCGATCCCCTGCGGCTGGTTCGTCAGGAGCTCACCGACGACCTCGCTCGTCCCGAGCAGGCGGGCGAGCAGCGCCGCGGCGGGCGGCTGGTCGCGTAGCGCACCGATGAGCGTCGCGTCGTCGGTCTGCGCCTCCACGAGGTCGCGGAAGGTGCGCAGGCCAGCGTCGGGGTCGGGGCTGTCGGAGAGGGCGTGCAGCATCGCCGGGAGGACCGCACGCAGCGTCGCCGCACGACGCGACACCCCGCCGGTCAGGGCGCGGACGTCGCGGAGCACCGCACGCCCGTCGTGGAAGCCGAGGGCGTGCACCCGCGCGATCGCCGCCTCCTCGTCGAGGCCGCGCGTCGCGACCATCTCGGCGTCGGCGGCGGGCACGGCGGCGTGCAGCTCGAGCAGCGGACGGTAGAAGAGCTTCGCGTGGAGGTCCCGGACCTCCCCCTGCGTCGCCCGGAGGTCGGCGTCGAACCGGGTACGGGCCGGCTCCTCGCCGCCCGACTCGTAGCCGAGGCTCCGCGCGAGGCGCTCGAGCCGCTCGGGGGACTCGGGAACCGTGTGGGTCCGGCGCTCCTCGGCGAGCTGCAGCCGGTGCTCGACGTTGCGCAGGAACCGGTACGCGTCGCCGAAGGTCTCCGCGTCGTCGTCGGCGATGTAGCCACCGTCCGCCAGCGCCCGCAGGGCGGGGAGCGTGCCGCGCTCCCGGATGCTGCGGTCCGCCCGGCCGTGCACCAGCTGGAGCAGCTGGACGGCGAACTCGATGTCACGGAGCCCACCGGGGCCGAGCTTCAGCTGTCGGTCGCCCTCACGGGCGACCACCGGCTTCGCCTCGACCCGCCCCTTCATCTCACGGATCTCGTCGACGACCTCCGGATCGAGCCGCTCGGGGAACACGTGCGGCTCCGCGGCGGCGAGCAGCTCCTCCCCGAGGTTCCGGTCGCCCGCGACCGGACGGGCCTTGAGCAGCGCCTGGAACTCCCAGGTCCGGGCCCACCGCTCCCAGTAGGCGACGAAGCTCGCCAGCGTCCGCGACAGCGGCCCGTCACGTCCCTCGGGGCGCAGCGTCGGGTCGACCTCGTAGGCGCGCCCCATCGTCGTCGAGGCGTTGAGCATCCGGATCAGCTCGACGCACAGGTCGGTCGCCGCGGACCTGGCCGCCTCCTCGTCGTCGTCCACCGGCTCGTGGACGAAGATCACGTCGACGTCCGAGACGTAGTTCAGCTCGCGACCGCCCAGCTTGCCCATCCCGACCACGCACAACCGCACCGGCGCGCGACCCGACGAGCGGCTGACCTCGGTGAGCGCGTCCACACCGCCGGCGAGCACGCCCTCGGCCAGCCCGGCGAGGTCGCGGCCCACCTCCTCCACATCCGCGGTCCCCGTCAGATCGCGCGCCGCCACCGCCGCCGTCGTCCGGCGGCGCACCCGGGCCACCGCCGCGGCGCGCCCGTCCTCGTCCCCGGCTGCGGCGATCCCCTCGGCGACCTCGGCGGCGACGACGCCGGGATCGACCGGCTCCGGCTCACGCAGGGCCGCGAACGCGTCGGCGTCCCGTGCGACCAGGTCGCCGAGCGGCCGGGAGGCACCCCCGAGCGCCAGGAGCCGCCGGCGCACCTCCGCCTCGGCCCGTACCTCGGCGAACGCCTCCGGCTGTTGCTGGGCGAGATCGGTCACGACGTGCAGCGCGTCCTCCGGCGACGCGGTCCCGGAGAGCTCGCCGACGAGGTCCAGCGTCCCCGGCCCCGGACCGTCCTCGTCCCACAGCCCGGCATCCCGCAACCGTGGGACGGCGACCTCGGGCGCGAGCCCCGCCGCCGCGAGCTGCGCCTCGGGTGAGCGCGTGCCGCGCATCGGCCGCTACAGCAGCGGGAGGTAGCGCTGCACCTCGTACGGGGTCACGTGTGACGCGTAGTCGGTCCACTCCCGCCGCTTGTTGCGGAGGAAGAAGTCGAACACGTGCTCGCCGAGGGCCTCCGCCACCAGCTCGGAGCTCTCCATCACGGCCAGCGCCTCGCCGAGGTCGCCGGGGAGCTGGGTGATCCCGCTCGCAGCGCGCTCGGCGTCGGTGAGCTCGTAGATGTTGTCCTCGGTCTCGGCCGGGAGCTCGTAGCCCTCGTCGATCCCCTTCAGCCCGGCGGCGAGGATCAGCGAGAAGACGAGGTACGGGTTGCCGGCGGGGTCCGGCGCGCGGTACTCGATCCTGGTCGAGGCACCCTTCTTCGGCTTGTGGATCGGGACGCGGATCAGGGCGCTGCGGTTGTTGCGACCCCACGAGACGTACACGGGCGCCTCCCCGGACGGGAACGGTCCGCCGAGCCCGGGCGAGAGCCGCTTGTAGGAGTTCACCCACTGGTTGGTGATCGCGGTCATCTCGCGGGCGTGCTCGAGCACGCCGGCGGTGAACGCCTTCGCGACCTTCGACATGTGGTACTCGTCCGACCGGTCGTAGAAGGCGTTGCGGTCACCTTCGAACAGCGACACGTGGAGGTGCATCCCGCTCCCCCACTGCTCCTCGAGCGGCTTCGGCATGAACGTCGCGTACACGCCCCGGGCGAGCGCGGTCTCCTTCACGACGAGGCGGAACGTCATGATGTTGTCCGCCATCGTCATCGCATCCGCGTAGCGCAGGTCGATCTCGTGCTGCGACGGCGCGACCTCGTGGTGCGAGTACTCGACCGAGATCCCCATCTTCTCCAGCGTGTTGATCACCTGGCGGCGGAAGTCCTGCTGGATGTCGAGCGGGGTCAGGTCGAAGTAGCTGCCGGTGTCCAGCGGCGTGGTGTCCTCCGCGGACGGGAAGAGGAAGAACTCCATCTCCGGGTGCACGTAGAAGGTGAAGCCGAGATCCGCCGCGCGCTGCAGGTTGCGCCGCAGGACCTGGCGCGGGTCCGCGGCGAACGCCTCACCGTCCGGCGTCAGGATGTCGCAGAACATCCGCGCCACGCCCTGGTGCTCGGGCCGCCACGGCAGCACCTGGAAGGTGCTCGCGTCGGGGACGGCCAGCATGTCGGCCTCCTGGACGCGGGCGAACCCGTCGATCGCGGAGCCGTCGAAGCCGATCCCCTCGGAGAAGGCGCCCTCGAGCTCGGCGGTGGTGATCGCGACGCTCTTCAGGAACCCGAGCACGTCGGTGAACCACAGCCGGATGAAGCGGACGTCGCGTTCCTCGACGGT
>CAZADJ010000144.1:0-5250 GCA_964483845.1 uncultured Actinomycetota bacterium
TGTCCGGACCGTGCATGGAAGCGCAACCGTGTGCGTTGCGGCCGCGCTTCGGATGTAGGTGACTCGCCAGGTCGCTGCTACTAGGGTCGCCCGCCCGCGGGTGGAGTCGGTTGTGGGGTCTTCGGTTGCCGGGGTGGCGGTGAGCCGTTCAGGTGATGTGCTCGACCCGCAGGGTCCGGTCGCGCGTGCGATGGCCGAGCTGTGGTGGCTGATGCTCGTCCTCGGGGTGATCGTCTTCTTCGTGTTCGCGGGGCTGCTCGTCGGTGGGCTGCTGCGCCGCGCTGACGAGACGTCCGCGGACGAAGCTCGACACCGTCGGCTGATCACGCGCTGGATCGGGGTCGGTGGCATCGCCCTGCCAACGGTGGTCATCGCGGTCGTGTTCGTCGCGACCCTCGTGGCCATGCGTGATGTGCCGCAGGACGCACCCGGCGGGGCCTTGGAGATCGAGGTGACGGGACACCAGTTCTGGTACGAGGTCCACTACCCAGGGTCGGGAGTGGTCATCGCCAACGAGTTGCACCTTCCGGTCGGTGAGCCCGTGGCGCTGCGTCTGACGTCCAGGGACGTGATCCACAGCTTCTGGGTCCCGGCCCTGGGCGGCAAGTTGGACATGCTGCCCGAGCGGACGAACACGCTGGTTCTGCAGGCCGATGAACCGGGCGAGCATCTCGCCCGCTGCGCGGAGTTCTGCGGTCTGCAGCACACGAAGATGGCGCTGGTGGTGATAGCCGAACCTCGCGCGGACTTCGACGACTGGATGTCGCGGCAGCTGGAGTTCCCCGAGCCGGAAGGCGAGCTCGCCGCACGGGGCCGTGAGGTGTTCGTGGGCGCCGACTGCGTGTCCTGCCACGCGCTGCGCGGTTCCTCGACGACCGGCACGGACGGCCCGGACCTGACGACCTTGCCAGGTCGCTCGACGCTGGCCGCGGGGACGCTGGAGAACACGCCCGAGAACCTCGCCAGGTGGATCCGCGATCCGCAGGAGATCAAGGCCGGGGTCGAGATGCCCGCGACGGAACTCAGCGACGCCGACATCGAGGCGCTGCTGGCCTACCTGGGAGTCGAGCCTTGAGCACCGACTACGGGCTGGCGCCACCGGCGTCGGAGCTTGCGCAGGTCGCCGAACCGGAGACACATGAGCAGCTCGACCGGCTGTGGGCCGACCCGAAGGGGCTGTGGGGGCAGCTGACGGCGGTGCAGAACGACAACATCGGCGTCCGACTGCTGTTGACCGGGTTCTTCTTCCTGCTGCTCGGAGGAAGTTTCGACTCGCTGGTGATGCGCGCGCAGCTGGCCTTCCCTGAGCAGAACCTCATCAGCCCGCAGCTGTACAACGAGCTGTTCACCAACCATGGGACGGTCACGATGTTCCTCGTGATCCTGCCCATCTTCGAGGGTTTCGCGATCCTGCTGCTCCCGCTGATGCTGGGCACGCGGGAGATGCCGTTCCCCCGCCTGGGCGCCTTCGCGTACTGGACGTTCCTGTTCGGTGGGTTGCTGTACTACAGCGCCACGTTCTTCCAGCTGGTCCCCGACGCGGGCTGGTTCGCCTACACCCCGTTGAGCACCCTGGAGTTCTCGCCCGACGCCGCGATGGACTTCTGGATCCTGGGTCTCGGGGTCGCCGAGATCGGGGCGATCGCTGCCGCCATCGAGATCATCATCGGGGTGTGCAAGATGCGTGCTCCCGGGATGACCTTCAGCCGGCTGCCGCTGTTCGCGTGGGCGATGCTGATCACCTCGTTCATGATCCTGTTCGGTTTCACCCCGCTGATCATCGGGGACCTGCTGCTCGAGCTCGACCGGGGGTTCGATGCGCGGTTCTTCGACGTGGCGTCCGGAGGCAGTTCGCTGCTGTGGCAGCACTTGTTCTGGATCTTCGGGCACCCGGAGGTCTACATCCAGTTCCTACCGGCGACCGGCGTCGTGTCCATGATCGTCCCCGCCTTCACCCGCCACCGCATCGTGGGCTACACCTGGTTGGTCTCCGCGATGGTCGGTATCGCGTTCCTGTCGTTCGCGCTCTGGGCACACCACATGTTCGCGACCGGGATATCCCCGCTGATCCTCGGCTTCTTCGCCGCTGCCAGCATGGCTATCGCGATCCCTGCTGGGGTCCAGGTGTTCGCATGGCTCGCGACGATCTGGTCGGGCCGGATCGTGTGGAAGACCCCCATGCTGTTCGTCGTGGGGTTCCTGCTGATCTTCGTCATCGGGGGGATCACCGGGGTGATGACCGCTGCGGTCCCGTTCGACCTGCAGATCCACGACACCTACTTCGTCGTCGGCCACCTGCACTACGTGCTGATCGGTGGCGTCGCCTTCCCGATCTTCGCCGGCGTGTACTACTGGTGGCCCAAGTTCACGGGCAAGATGCTGAGCGAACGGCTCGGGCGGTGGAACGCCGGGCTGCTGTTCGTCGGGGTCAACGTCGCCTTCTGGCCGATGCACCGGCTGGGGCTGCTGGGGATGCCGCGTCGCGTGTACACCTACGAGGCCGACCAGGGGTGGGACCTGCTGAACCTGATCTCGACCATCGGGGTGCTGATCGTGTTCGCCGGGATCGGGGTGTTCATCCTGAACCTGATCCTCAGCTGGCGCGGCGGTGAGGAAGCCGGCAACAACCCGTGGGGGGCGGACAGCCTGGAGTGGGCCACCGCCTCCCCACCCGTCGAGCACGGCTGGTCGATCGTCCCGATCGTCCGTAGCCGCCACCCCCTCTGGGAACAGGAGGAACTCGAGCGCGGCAACGAGCGGCTGGAACGGTTCGTCCACGCCCTAGCGGAGTGGCCCTTGAAGTGGCGTGCCGCGGTGGTAGTGGGAACTGCGGACGCCCGGCCCCAGGAGGTGTTCCGGGTCGCCAACCCCTCGATCTGGCCGCTGGTGGCCGGGGTCGGGGTCGTGCTGATCTTCCTCGCGGAACTCGTGAAGATGCGGTGGGGGGCCGCGGTTGGGGCCCTGATCATCGTCGTCGCGGCGATCGCGTGGAACTGGCCCAGCGAACCGCCGATGTCGCTGGAGGAGGAGGCCGAGTTCGAGCGCGAGCACGGTGTGCCCATCAACGCCGAAGGCAGCGTTGTGATCGCCCGGTGGGGGATGGGGCTGGCGATCCTGTTCGTCAGCATCGCCTTCGCCACGTTGCTGCTGGCCTACTTCTACCTCCGGGTCGAGAACCCCGTCTGGCCACCGCAGGGTGTCCCCGAGCCGGGATTCCTACGCGCCGCCGTCGCCGGCGGACTGATGGCCGCGACCGCCGCCATCGTCCTGGTTGCTGTCCACCAGCTGCGGGAGGGACATCGCAACCGCTTCGTCTTCGGTCTGGGGGCAACGCTCGTGCTGGCAGCCGGGGCGCTGGTCATCCAGCTCGGCGCGGTCTCGGACTACGGGGTCGGTCTGTCCGACCATGCGTACGGGTCGATCGTCCTCACCACGACCGGTTTCATCTGGACCGTGTTCGGGGCTGCCGTGATCATGCTCGTGGTCACACTGCTGTGGACCTTGCGAGGCCTCTACACGCCCCAGCGGTTCGCGCCGGTGATCAACGTGTCGCGACTGTGGGGCGCGATGGTGGTCATGTGGCTGATCGGGTTCGGTGTCCTGCACCTCGGACCGCACCTCACATGACGGAAGATGCGCGCAAGCACGGATCCGATCAGGGCGGTGTGTCGCCCGCCGAAGGTGCCGGCACGCCCGCGCCGGTCGACCTGTCCAAGGACCGGCAGGTCAGGCAGATCTGGATCGTGTTCGTGGGCGGTCCCATCATCTGGTTCACCCACTTCATGTTCGTGTACCTGGTCGCTGAGGCCGGCTGCACCGGTGGCGGACCGGGGCTGCGGTTGTTCGACCCACCGGTCCCCGTGGCGGCGACCCTCGTCGCGACGGTCGTCGCGCTCGCCGGCTGCGCAGCGATCGCCACGTGGGCCTTCCGTACCTGGCGGGCGACCAGCCGCGAGCTGGCGACCGCACCGGACGACGTCGAGGATCTGGCCGGTGAGTTCGACGACGATCGACGTCGCGGGTCGTTGTCGTTCGCCGGCTTCATCCTGAGCTCCTTCTCGGTGGTGGCCGTGCTGTTCACCGCCGCCCCGGCGCTGGTACTGGGCCCGTGCTGACCGGCCCGCTCGCGCACACCGGCCAACCCCTGGCCCCGCACGATGTGTGGGCTGCCTGGAACCTCGATCCGGTGCTGCTGGCGGTCCTCGGCGCCGCGTTGGTGGTCCACCGTCGCGGCCGGGTGGGGCCGGGGCGAGCCAGCGACGTGTGGCGGACACGCGCCTTCGTCGTGGCGGTGGTGGTCGCGGGCGTCGCTGTCCTGTCCCCTCTGGATGCCCTGTCGGGCGCGCTCGCGTCGGCACACATGGGACAGCACGTCCTGCTGATGCTGGTGGTCGCCCCGCTCCTCGCGTTCAGTGCCCCGAGTAGCACGCTGCTGCGAGGCGCACCGACGGTGGTGCGACGCCTACCCGCACGGCTGCGACGCCACCTGGCGCCGGCGCGGGGACTGGCCGACGTGCTGTGGCACCCGGCGACGGCGCTCCTGCTGTACGTCGGGACGCTGTGGATCTGGCACGCGGCCCGCCTGTACGACGCGGCGCTCGCGAGCGAACCGATCCACGCGCTTCAGCACGCGACCTTCCTGCTGGCAGCCGTGCTGTTCTGGCGGGTCGTGCTGAGCGGACGCCGTGGACAGCGGGTCCCCGGAGGGCTGGGGTTCCTCCTGGTCTGGGCGGCAGCCATGGGCAGCGTCCTGCTCGCGCTGCTGATGACCTTCGCCACCGAGCCCTGGTACGCCGCGTACGCGAGCACCACGCAGGCCTGGGGACTGGACCATCTCGAGGACCAGCAGCTGGCCGGGGCGCTCATGTGGGTGCCTGCGGGTGCGATCCACGTCGTCGTCGCGCTCGCACTCTTCGCATCCTGGCTCACCGGCGACCCGTCCGAGCACGGCCGTCGACGCCGTAGCCACCAGCTGGAAACCAGCGCCTGGGTCTCAACACGGACACGATCGACCTCGCGAGAACATGAACCCTGAACCGCCCAGTGTTCGTGCTCGACGGTTCGGGTCGGGCTCTCATCCATGCTGCTCCCTCTCGACGCTCGCGAGCTGCTGGTTCCCGCTCGGCGTGTTGTCTCGAGGCGACGGCCGACGGCTGCTCCCTACGGTGGCCGTCCGGGGACGAGCTGGGTGGCCCGAGGGTGTCTGAACGGTCGTTCACGCGGCCGAGACGTGGGGTCGCTGACCCCGTG
>CAZADJ010000144.1:5350-6971 GCA_964483845.1 uncultured Actinomycetota bacterium
CCGGTAGCTACGGGGTGGGCGCGGACGGTTTCGAACCGCCGACCTCCGCTTTGTAAGAGCGGCGCTCTCCCAGGCTGAGCTACGCGCCCGTGCCCCGCGGCCGGCGGCCGCAGGGCCACCCTGCACTCTACGCTCACGCGTGACCCGAACACGGAGGCGTGAGGTGGACACGGTCTCGGACTGGATCGATCTCGTCCACGGGAGCTACCCGCCGACCGACGCGGCCGACTGGGACCGCGTGGGGCTCCAGGTGGGTGACCCGTCGTGGGAGGTGGAGCGCGTCCTCGTCGCCCTCGACGTCACCTCGGAGGTGGTGGCCGAGGCCGCCGACGGCCCGCTTACGCTGGTCCTGGCGCACCACCCGCTGCTGTTCCAGCCGTTGGAGCGGCTCACCCCGGAGACGGCCGCCGGTCGGATCGCGCTCGCCGCCGCCGGAGCACGGGTCGCGGTGCTCGCCGCGCACACCAACCTCGACGTCGCGGTCGACGGGGCCGGCACGTCCGACCCGGTGGCCGACCTGCTCGACCTGGACGGCGCGGTCCCGCTGCGCCCCGACCACCGCGAGGCCGACGAGGTGAAGCTCGTCACGTTCGTGCCCGCCAGCCACGTCGACGCGGTGCTCGACGCGCTCGCCGCCGCCGGCGCGGGGGTCATCGGCGACTACGTGCGCTGCTCGTTCCGGGTCGGCGGGACCGGGACCTTCCGCCCCGGAGCCGGCACCGATCCCTACGCCGGATCGGTCGGTGAGGACAACGAGGAGGCCGAGGACCGGCTCGAGATCGTCGTGCCGCGCCACCGCCTCGCCGCGGCGGTCCGCGCCCTCGTCGCGGCGCATCCGTACGAGGAGGTCGCCTACGACGTCCACCCGCTGGTGCGGGGCGGCACCGTCGGCCTCGGCCGCCTCGGCAGGCTGCCGCGGCCGACGCGGCTCGGCGAGCTTGCGGACCGCATCCGGGCGGAGCTGCCCGCCCCCCACCTGCGCGCGGCCGGCGATCCGCAGCGCGAGGTGGAACGTGTCGCGGTCGTCGGAGGCGCGGGTGCGTCGCTGATCGCCGCCGCTCGCGGTGCCGGCGCGGACGTGCTGGTGACCGGAGACCTGAAGCACCACGAGGTGCTCGACGCGCTGGAGCTCGGCCTCGCCCTGATCGACGCCGGCCACCACGCCACGGAGGCGGCGGCGATGCCGGCGTGGATCGAGCGGCTGCGCGGGGCCGCCGGCGACCGGGGGTTGGCTGCGGAGGTGGTAGCGTCGGCCGTCGGTACGACACCATGGATCGGCGGCCGGTGAACCCGTCCGGACCGCCCCGACCAGACCGACCGACGTCAGGGCCGCCCCCGATGACCGACACTCGATGACCGAGAGCCCGACCGCCGACCAGCTCGATGCGCTCCTGAGCCTGCAGCGGACCGAGACCTCGATCCGGCGTCTCGAGCACCGGTTGGACGAGCTGCCAGAGCAGGCGGCGCTCGACGAGTCACTCGAGCGGGCCGGCAAGGTGCGGGCGGAGCGCGACGCCAAGCGCGTCGACCTCGACCGCCTCGCTGCCGACGTGCGCAAGCTCGAGGGTGAGCTCGATCTCCTCCAGCAGCGTCGCGCCGACGAGCAGCAGAAGATGTACGC
>CAZADJ010000145.1:0-6957 GCA_964483845.1 uncultured Actinomycetota bacterium
CAGGAGGGGATGGCCGCGCTGTCGCAGATGGCCGCGACCAGCGTCGCGGCCCGGCGCCACGCCGAGGCCGGACTGCTCCAGACCGCCTACCTGCGCGACCCGACGACCGGCGGGGTGTTCGCCTCCCACGTCAACCTCGCCGACGTGATCCTCGCCGAGCCCGGGGCGACCGTCGGCTTCGCCGGTCCGCGGGTCGCCGAGGCGATGACCGGCGGACCGCTGCCCGACGCGTCCCACACGGCCGCCGGCGCGCGAGGAGCCGGACTGGTGGACGGCGTGGTCCCGCTCGAGGACCTCCCGGCGCGCCTCGCGCCGCTGCTGGCCTGGCCCGGCGACCCCGACCCCGCTCCCCCGCCGCCGGCGGCGGGCGAGCGAACCCCGCCGGGTGACGCCTGGGAGCAGGTGCGCCGCGCCCGTGACCCCGGGCGGGCGCGCGCCGGGGCGTTCCTCGACGCCACGGAGGTCGCCGCCGAGCTGCACGGCGACCGGTCCGGGGAGGACGACCCGGCGATCCGCGTGGCGCTCGCCCGCCTGCGTGGACGGCCGCTCGTGGTCGTCGCGATGGACCGGCACGCGGCCGAGGGCCGCATCAGCCCCGCCGGCTACCGCAAGGCGTGGCGCGGGCTCGACCTCGCCGACCGCACCGGCGTCCCACTGCTCACGCTGGTGGACACCCCCGGCGCGGACGCGTCTGCGTCCAGCGAGGCCGGCGGGATCGCGGCGCACATCGCGCGGACCTTCAGCCGCATGCTCGCCGTGCGCGTCCCGACGGTCACCCTCGTCATCGGCGAGGGCGGATCCGGCGGTGCGCTCGCCCTGTCGGTCGCCGACCGCCTCCTCATCCAGGAGCACGCCGTGTTCAGCGTGATCGCACCGGAGGGGGCGGCCGCGATCCTCCACCGCGACACCGACCGTGCCCCGGAGGTCGCCGAGCACCTGCGGCTCACCGCGGCCGACCTCGCCGACCTCGGCCTCAGCGACCCCCCGGTCCCCGAGCCCGCGGGCGCGGAGGTCGCCGCGGGGCTGGCGGCGGTGACACGGGCGCTGGACGAACTCGCCGGCGCGGACCGCGACGAGCGGCTCGCCGCGAGGCTCGCCCGCTGGCGCGACCCGGTCCCGGTGGAGCCGGAGCCGTGAGCGACCCCGGTCGCACCGAGGGCGGCCGCCGGGACACCGGCGATCCGTCGCACGACAGCGGTGGCGGCGATCGGCACGACCCGGACTTCGGACCCTCGGGCTACCTGCCCGAGCGGGCGGCGAAGCGGGCGCGCAAGATCGTGCTGCGCTCCCCCCTCGGCCTGCAGTGGGTGATCGCCTCGGTCGTCGCCGGGGTGGTGATCGTCGTCGCCGCGGCGATCTTCCTCACGCAGGCCGGCGGCCCCCCGGGCGGGTCGTACGTGGAGGTCGGACCGGTCGACGCCGTCGGCGACGCCCGCTTCGACGAGGACCGCGACCTGCTGTACGTCGGCGCGGTCGGCAAGGTCCGGGCCTTCGCCGTCGACCCCGACGACGTGCCGGTCTACTGCGCCGAGTCCCGGCAGCTGGAGTCCCCTGCGGGACGGGTGTGGAGCCCGACCGGCCGTGCGCTCGACGGGGGCGGGTCGCTGCGCGAGCACCCGACGGTCGTCGTCGACGGGGTGCTCTACGTCGACCCGACCCGCAGCGCCGAGGTCGAGAGCCCCGAGGACAGCGACCCCGTCCGTGCCTGCTTCTGACGGGTGAGCATCGCCCGGATCCGGTTCCCGTTCACGGGGCGGTGGTACAGCTCGCCCTGCCCGTAGTCGCACCCCGACCGGACCAGCGCCTCGTGCTGCTGGTGGGTCTCGATCCCGGCCGCGACGACCGCCAGGTCCAGGTTGTCGCCGATGTCCAGGATCGCGCGGACCAGGGCGGCGTCACCGGTCTCGGTCGCGACGCCGTCCACGAAGCTCGGATCGATGCGCAGCACATCGATCGGCAGGTCCTGGATCTGGCGCAGCGAGGTGTGCCCACGACCGAACTCGTCGAGGAGGATGCGCACATCCAGGTCGCGCAGCGCCACGAGGTGCTCGCTGACGCCGAGCGGGTCGCGCAGCGCGGTGATCTCCGGGACGGCCAGCATGAGCCGCTCCGGGGGCAGCTTCGTCTCCACGAGCGCCTCCCCGACGTCCGCGACGAACGAAGCGGTGTGCAGCTGGCCCTCGGCGACGCGGACGGCGACCGCCAGGTCCGCCACACCGGCCCGCGACCACGACACGACCTCCCTCGCGGCGGCCCGCAGCGACCACACGCCGAGCTCGCGGATCATCCCCTCGTCCTCGGCCAGCGGGACGAAGCGCTCCGCCGGGATCTGCCCGAGCCTCGGGTGGCGCCAGCGCAGCACCGCGTCGACCGCGACGATGTCGCCCGAACCGAGTCGGACGATCGGCTGGAACTCGACCGCGAACTGCTCGCCGTCGAGCGCCGCGCGCAGGTCACCGCCGCTGAGCGGCGCCTCCGTCGAGACGTCGCCGGGCGGCTCCTCGAAGAACGCGGTCCCGGACCGCTCGGTCTTCGCGCGGTACATCGCCGTGTCCGCGCGGCTGATCAGCTCCTCCGCCCCGATCTGCTCGCCGCCGGAGACCGCGATGCCGAGGCTCGCGGAGACGCGGAAGCGGCGCCCCTCCACCTCGAACGGCTCACGCAGGGTCGTCTCCATCCGGTCCGCCACCAGGGCGGCCTCCGCCCGGCCGGCGATCTCCTCGAGCACGATGACGAACTCGTCGCCGGCCAGTCGCGCGACCGTGTCCGCCGGTCGCACCGAGCCCCGCAGCCGCTGCGCCACCTCGATCAGGACCTGGTCGCCGGCCTCGTGGCTCACCGTGTCGTTGACGATCTTGAAGCGGTCGAGATCGACGAAGACCGCTGCGACCGTCTCCGGGTGGCGCTCGGCGCGGGCCAGCGCGTGGTCGATGCGGTCGATGAGCAGCGCCCGGTTCGGCAGCCCCGTGAGCTCGTCGTGGAACGCCCGGTGGGACAGGTCGGCGAGGCGCTCCCGCTGCTCCTCACGCAGCGCGGCGCTCTCCAGGACGATCGAGCCCTCGAAGGCCAGCTGCTCCACGAGCCGGCGGTCCGCATCGCGCCACCGCCGCGTCCGTCCCGTCGTCGCGCACACGATCACCCCCCACGGCCCCTCCGGGGCGAGCACCGGCAGGGCGACGAACGAGCACACGTCGAGCGCCTCCACGATCCCGCTCGTCCGGGCCCACGTGTGGCCGTCGGAGACGTCGTCTGGGAGGGGTCCCTCCTCGCGCACGTCCTGGACCAGCCGCACCCCCGGCTCGAGAACCCGGTCGAGGAAGGTCGAGACCCCGTCCGGGTCGCGCTCCACCGCCTCCCGGACGGGCCCCTGCTCGTCCTCGGGGACGTCGATCAGCACGAGGTCGGTCACGCGGCGGGCGTCGTCGCGGTGGAAGATCACCGCGCGATCCGTCCCGAGCGCCTCGTGGATCACCCGGCCGAGGATCCGCGCCGCCTCACCGACGGTCGTGGCCGTGGCCGACTCCTCCAGCAGCCGCCGGATCGTGGTCGCCGAGCGCAGGTGCTCGATGCGGTCCTCGGCGATGCGGGCGCGGTCGATCACGGTCCCGAGGTGGGTCGCGACCACCTCCGCGAGCCGCACCTGATCGGGGGTGAAGTGACGCGGCTCCCCCGAGTCGAGCGTGAGCACCCCGACCGCCTCCTCCGCGGACCCGATCGGGACACCGACGACGGAGGCGACGTCGAAGCGGGCGGCCCACCAGTTCTCCGCGTCCACCTCCGTGACGTCCTCGATCACCACCGGGCCCTGCGCCTGGAGCACCAACTCGCCGAACTCGAACGGCTCGGCAGGGTCGACGAACGCCTCCAGCTGCATCCCGTCGCGTCGGCGGTCCGCGTACCCGGCCATGCGGGGCGCCAGCCGTCCGTCGTCATCGAGGAGGAACACCGCCGCCCGACGGACCCGCAGCTCCGCGGCGAGGCGCTCGCAAGCGGTGACCAGGACGTCGTCCACCGACGGCAGCCCGGCCGCCTCGTCGATGATGGACAGGAGCAGCTCGGCGCGGGTGCGGCGACGCTGCGCCTCCCGCCACGTGTGCGCCTGCGCGGCGGCGGCCGCGACGTAGGCCAGCACCTCGTCCAGGTGGTCGCCGCCGGCCCCGGCGGGCTCCACGGCCACGAAGCCGACGGTGCGGCCCGCGACCAGCGGCACCAGGAGGAACGACCCGGGCCGGAACGCCGCGCGGAACTCGTCGGGCACGAGCGGGTCGGTCACGTCGTCGATCCGGACGCGCTCGCGCTTCTCCACGACGCGTTCGATCAGGTCGTAGGTGGAGACGGGCAGGTGCTGCCAGGCCCGAGCGGTGCTATCCGGCACGTCCGCCGGATCGGCGACGTACGGGCTGACGGTCCCGACGTCGGGATCGTGGAGCCAGATCCCGACGCGCTCGGCACCGAGCTCGGCCCGCAGCTGGCGGGACAGGCGCTCCAACGTCTCCCGCGGTGTCTCACCCTCGGACGGCAACCACCGCTGCGCACCCTGCGAATCGGTGACCACGATCCGCTCCTCGGTCCGCTCGGCGGCTCGACCTACGACATGCCTCAGATGGAGGCCCCTCCGTGCAGTCGTATCGGCAGGCCACCCCCGGTCCTGTAACCCGTCGGGGCCGTGCGCTGCGCGCACGTCGTCCACCGGATCGCCGCGCGGAGCCCGCCTACACCTGGATCAGCGGCGCGTAGAGCAGGAGCAGCTTCTTGCGGCCGACATCGTCGAAGTCGACCAGCGCCTCGGCCGACTCCCCCTCGCCCCCGACCTCGAGGATGCGCCCGGCCCCGAAGCGCGCGTGGCGCACGCGGTCGCCGACGCGGAACTCGGTCCCGTCGAACTCCAGCACCTCGCGGTCACGCACCCGGCGCGCCGGCGTGGAGCGCTCCTCCTCGCGCACCTCGACGAGGTCGTCGGGGAGCTCCCTCAGGAACCGTGACGGCGGGTTGTACGAGGTGCCGCCCCACAGGGTCCGGTGGTTGGCGTGGGTGACGTACAGCCGCTCGCGCGCCCGGGTGATGCCGACGTAGCAGAGCCGCCGCTCCTCCTCCAGCTGGTCGGCCTCGCCCAGGGACCGCACGTGCGGGAACACCCCGTCCTCCATCCCGGTGAGGAACACCACCGGGTACTCGAGGCCCTTCGCGGTGTGCAGGGTCATGAACGTCACCGACCCCGCCTCCTCGTCCTCGACCTCGTCGCCGTCGTCGGGCTGCGGGCTGGCGTCGTCGAGCTGGTCCTGGTCGGAGACGAGCGAGACCGACTCGAGGAAGCCCTCCAGTCCGGCGTCGGGATCGATCTCGGCGTGCTCACGGGCCACCGACTGCAGCTCGCGGAGGTTCTCCTCGCGGCCGAGCGCCTCGATGGTGCGCTCGGACTGGAGCTCGGACATGTAGCCGGAACGGACCCAGACCTCCTCGATGAGCTCGGGGACGTCGGTGCCCTCGACGTGGAGCGTCCGCAGCACGTCGAGCATGTCCACGAACGAGGTGACCGCCGAGACCTGCCGCGCGGACAGCTGCGGGATGCGCTCCGCGTCGCGCGCGGCCTCGAGGAAGCTCGCCTTCTCCCGACGTGCGTGGAGGTCGACCGCTTCGATCGTCTTCGCGCCGATCCCCCGTCGGGGCTCGTTGATGATGCGTCGCGCCGAGAGATCGTCGGCCGGGTTGACGAGGATGCGCAGGTACGCGAGCAGGTCCTTGATCTCCTTGCGCTCGTAGAAGCGCACCCCGCCGACCACCCGGTAGGGGGTGCCGACGCGGACGAACACCTCCTCGAGCACCCGGGACTGCGCGTTCGTGCGGTAGAACACGGCGATGTCGTCGAAGCGCATGCCCTCGGCGCGCAGCCGCTCCACCTCCTCGGAGACGAACGCGGCCTCGTCGCGCTCGTCCTCGGCCGGGTAGCGGATCACCCGCGGGCCGGTGCCCGCGTCGGTCCACAGCTCCTTCTCCTTGCGCGAGGCGTTGTTCGCGATCACCGCGTTCGCCGCGTCGAGGATCGTCTGCGTCGATCGGTAGTTGCGCGTCAGCTTCACCACCGTCGCGTCCGGGTAGTCGCGCTCGAAGTCGAGGAGGTTCTGGATCGTCGCGCCACGGAAGCTGTAGATCCCCTGGTCCTCGTCGCCGACGACCATGAGGTTGCGGTGCTGCGAGGCGAGCTGGTTGACGAGGTGGTACTGGGCGCGGTTGGTGTCCTGGTACTCGTCGACGTGGACGTAGCGGAAGCGCTCGCGGTAGTGGTCGAGCACGGCGGGGAACAGCTCGAACAGCTCGACGGTCTTGACGATGAGGTCGTCGAAGTCGAAGGCGTTGTTGCGGTGCAGACGGCCCTGGTACTCGCGGTAGACCTCGGCGATCTTCTGCTCGCGCCAGTCGCCCGCGCGCATCGCGTAGGTCTCGAAGTCGACCACCTCGTCCTTCGCGGCGCTGATCTCGGCCTGCACGCCCCGCGGCGACAGGCTCCGGTGCTCGATGTCGAGGTCCTTCATGACCTGCTTGACGAGCCGTCGCGCGTCGGCCTGGTCGTAGATGCTGAACGCGCCGGTGTAGCCGAGCCGCTCCGCCTCGCGGCGCAGGATCCGGGCGCACGCGGAGTGGAAGGTCATGACCCACATCGCGCGGCCGAGGCGCTGACCGAGGAGCTCGCCGATGCGCTCGGCCATCTCGTTCGCGGCCTTGTTGGTGAAGGTGATGGCGAGGATCGCGAAGGGGTCGACGTCGTGATCCGCGATGAGGTGCGCGATGCGGTGGGTGAGCACCCGGGTCTTGCCCGAGCCCGCGCCGGCGACGCAGAGCAGCGGCCCGTCGACGGTGGTGACCGCCTCGATCTGCGAGGCGTTCAGGTCCTCGGTGAGGTGCGGCGACGGCTCCACGACGGCCGGCGGCTCGGGGGCATCGGCGCCCGGCGGCTCGGGG
>CAZADJ010000146.1:0-6922 GCA_964483845.1 uncultured Actinomycetota bacterium
CCGACATCGGTGCCGCGCCTGGCGCAGCAGCACGGGCTGGTGCTGTCGTGAGCCTCGCTCCGAGCCCGCCCGCGACCCTTGGGGAGCCGCCGGAGCCGCTCGCCGGCGCGCCCGGGACCCTGGTCGTCTTCGGCGACGTCGCGTGTCCGTGGGCCACGGTCGTGGTCCTGCGGCTGCGCGCCGCCCGCGCCACCCTCGGGCTCGAGGCGGCGGTCCCGATCATCCACCTCGCCAACTCGCTCGAGCTGATGCACGACTCCCCGCTGGCTCGACGCGTCATCGACGCGGAGATCGTGGCGTGTGCGACGACCACCCCCGACTTCGGGTGGTCACCGTGGCAGAAGCGGCTCGACGAGTACCCGGTCACGAGCCTCCCCGCGATCGAGGCCGTCCAGGCGGCCCGCCGCCAGTCGGAGGCGGCCGCTGAGGAGCTCGACCTCACCCTGCGCGAGGCCCTGTTCGTCCGGTCGCGCTGCATCTCCCTGCGTCACGAGCTGCTGGCCGCCGCCGCCGACTGCCCGTCGGTCGACGTCGAGCGCCTCGCCGCCGACCTCGACGCAGGGGTGGCGCGCGCGGCGGTGGTGCGCCAGTCGACGGCGGCGCGGGCTGGCGCGGCGACCTGCTCGGGGCACGTCGTCCTGCCCGACGGCACCGGCTGGTGCAACCCTGGGGTCGAGACGTCGTGGCTCGGTCCGCGCATGCCGCGGGGCACGCCGGTCGTCGAGGCCGACGACGCGGGCGTCTACCTCGAGCTGGTCGCCACCGCGGCGGAGACGGCCACCGCCGGTCGCGGTGCGGCCACGAAGTGCGCCCACGCGATGGAGGGCTGATCGGATGACCGAGGTCATGGATCGGCGGGAGCTGCGCCACCAGCGCACGCGCGAGGAGATCCTCGAGGCCGCCTGGGAGCTCGCCGAGCGCGACGGCATCGCCTCCCTCTCGCTGCGCGACCTCGCCGGGCGCGTCGGTATGCGCGCGCCCTCCCTCTACACCTACTTCGAGTCCAAGGACGCCATCTACGACGCGATGTTCGCGCAGGCCTACGGCCAGCTCGCCGAGCTGGAGGAGGCAGCCGCCCAGCGGTCGGCGGAGCTCGACGACCACGACGCCCTCGTCCACGTCCTCGAGCGCTGGCTCGCGTTCTGCCAGGAGTCGATCCCCCGCTACCAGCTCATGTTCACGAACGTGATCCCGGACTGGCAGCCGTCGCCGGAGGCGTACGCCGTCTCGCGGGCCTCGTACGCGCGGATGGAGCAGCTGCTCGCCGAGCACGGGATCGAGGGGCAGCGCACCCTCGATCTCTTCACCGCGCTGAACGCCGGCCTCGCCGCCCAGCAGATCGCGAACGATCCCGGCGGGGACCGCTGGGTCCGGCTCGTGCCCGACGCGGTCCGGATGTTCCTCACGTACCACGACGAGGAGGGAGCACGATGAGCACGACGGACAGGACCGACATGAGCGCGGCACGGATCGACGACCTCGAGCGGATCGAGCGCGGACCCGAGGCGTGGCGGCTGGCGACCGCCGCCTACGACACGCTCCTCGACCTGCTCGGGGACCTGTCGCCGCACGAGTGGGACCGGCCGACCGTCTGCGAGCCGTGGACCGTGACGGACATGGTCCGTCACGTACTCGGCGCCGCGGAGAGCTTCGCGTCCGTCCGCGAGTCCCTGCGCCAGCAGGTGTGGGCGTCGCGCCACGCGGACGAGTTCGGGGGGAGCTCGCTCGACGCGTGGACCGGGCTGCACGTCCGCCGGCACGCGGACCTCGGACCCCCCGAGCTGCTCGCACGCCTGCGGGAGACGGCTCCAGCGACGGTGAGGGGCCGGTCACGGTTCCCCGCGCTGCTCGGCCGCATCCCGGTGCCGATGCCGGAGGTCGGCTCGCTGCCGTCCGGGTCACCGGAGCGGATCACCCTCGGCGACCTGTACACGGTCATCAACACCCGCGACGCGTGGCTCCACCGCATCGACATCACGCGGGCGACCGACCGCGAGCCGCGGCTCGACCCGGAGACCGACGGCCGGATCCTCGAGGACGTGGTCGTGGAGTGGGCGCGCCGGCACGGCCGGCCGTTCCACCTCACGCTCGACGGCCCCGCCGGCGGCGTCTACACGCAGGGAGAGGGCGGACCCCGCCTGCGCCACGACGCGGTCGACTTCGCCTGGATCCTCTCCGGACGTGGCGAGCCCGACGCGACCGACCCCGGCGCCGACCTGTTGGGGACGCGCGTCATCTTCTGATGGCCGGCGCGCCTCACGCCGACCCCCGGTCGCTCCCGCGGTCGCGGTGCCAGAGGGTGAACCGCAGCAGCGGCAGGAAGCCGTAGCGCTCGGCCCCGGGGCGGCTCATGTCGCCGAAGATCGACGCCACGACCCGCCCGTCGGCCGCCTCGATGCGGTGGCGCAGCATCGCCGACCAGTAGCCGCGTCGACGGGCCGCCGGCAGGGTGGCGGCCAGGACCAGGGCGCCGAGCGGTCCGTGGAGCAGGAGCCACCCGGCGGCCACCGCGTCCCCGTCGGCGTACCCGACGAACATGCGGTGGTCGGGGAGGTCCAGCAGCCGCGCGTCGAGCCAGGCGCCGGGGTCGAACGGCTGCAGCTCCCCGAACGGGAACCCGTCGACGAGCACCCGGGCGAGGTCGTCCAGCGAGCGGCGGTCGGTGACCTCGCGGATCTCCAGCTCGTCGTGACCGGGCGGCAGCGGCGTCCCGGGCGGGCGGACCAGGAGCGGGGGATGGCCGTCGAGCTCCCAGCCGCGGTGGCGCAGGTCGGGGGTCGGCCAGGGGCTCCACAGGTACACCCGGCCGGTCCCGCCCGCGTAGTGGTCCTCGACCGTCGCGAGCGTCTCCTCCAGCTCACGCCCGCTCAGCGGCTGGGTCAGCACGGCGGCGTTGAACAGGCCGTTCGGCCTGCCGAGGTCGGCGGCGATCACCTCGTCCCGACGCAGCACCCGGCCGTCCATGGCGGCGGCCGGGCCGACGTCGGTGGCCGCCAGCGCGAACACGTAGCGGCGCAGCAGCGTGTCGTCGAGGTCGAGATCGGCCTCCCACCCGGTGGTGAGGTGCTCCGTCGCGGTCGTCGTGGGGGTGCTCATCGGTGGGCTCCGTGGTGCGGCGGTGGGTCGGGGCGGGACGGCGACAGCGGGTCGGGTGGGGTGTCGCCCACGGGATCGCGGGCTACGGACGGCAGACGTAGTAGGCGTTCTGCGGGTCGTGCTCGAGGGTGTGGATCTCGACCTCGGAGAACCCGGCCTCCTCGAACAGGTCCCGGGCCCGCTCGCGGCCCCACATCGCGCCGAGACCGGCGCCGCCCTGGGCCAGGGAGACCGTCATGCAGTGGAGGCACGAGATGGTGTAGAGCAGCGGGCCGATCGGGTGGTCGATGTCGCCGTGGTGGGTGCTGGTCGCGTCGATGTCCTGTGCGAGGTAGACGCCGTCGTCACCGACGGCGTGGCGGATGCCGCGCACGACCGCCGCGGGGTCGGCCTGGTCGTGGACGGCGTCGAACGTCGTCACGAGGTCGGCCCCGCCCTCGTCGACGACCTCGTCGAGGCGGGCCGCGTCCTGGACGTGGAAGCTGACGTTGTCCAGTCCGCGGTCGGCGGCGGTCTCACGGGCGTAGGCGATCGCCTCCCCGGAGATGTCGTAGCCCGCGAAGGTGCTGTCCGGGAACGACGCGGCCAGCTCGTTCAGGGCCCGCCCACGGCCGCAGCCGACGTCGATCACGTGGATGCCCGCGGCCAGGCGGTCGGTCAGCCCGGGGACCAGCGGCAGGATGTGGTCGTGCAGCGCCGACAGGACCGTCTGCGCGCTGTCCTCCTCCATGACCTCGTGGAAGCGCGGGAAGGCGTCGTAGTCGACCCCACCGCCCTCGTGGAAGCAGCGCACGATGTCGTCCTCGACCGCCCCGAACAGCGGGATGTACTGGGCGAAGACGGCGAGGTTCTCCGGGGCCGAACGGGTCAGCAGCTGCGCGTGCTCGGCCGGCAGCGTGTAGGTGCCCGCATCGGGGTCGTGCTCGACGATCCGCCCGACGGTCATCGCCCCCAGCCACTCGGTGACGTAGCGCTCGTCCAGCTCCGCCCGCTCGGCGAGGGTGCCGATGTCCACCGGCCCGGCGTCCGCCAGCGTGTCGAACAGCCCGGTGCGATGCCCGATGGAGAGCATCAGGCACAGCGCCCCACCGTTCAGGACGTCGACCAGGCGCTCCTCGAACGCGGCGACCCGGGTCTCGTCGATCGTCCCCTCCCCGCTGGCGGCCCCGGTCGTCGGGCTGGTCGCGGGTTCGGCGACGCTCGTCGCTGCCTCGTTCACGGTGTCCTCCTCATGCGGCGACTCCACTGCCCGCAGCGTGCGCGGCGACGCGTACGGCCCGGTCACAGCCGACGTACGTCGCGGTGAGGGAGCTCCGGGTCGTGCACGTACGCTGGGGGTCGTGGGACCGACACCACCTCGCGGGAGACGTCCGATCGAGACCGGCGGCACCGACGCCCTGGAGTTCCGCGTCCTCGGGTCCCTCGAGGTCCGTCGCGGGGGCGTCGCGGTCACGATCGGCAGCCACCGCCAGCGGACGCTGCTGGCGACGTTGCTCGTGCACGCCGGCGAGGTCGTCCCGGTCGACACCATCGTCGACGCCCTGTGGGGCGACGATCCACCGTCCGCGCCCCGCAACGCGGTGCAGACCTACGTCGCGCGCCTCCGCGACGCGCTCGGGGACGACGCCCCGCTGGTCACCCGCAGTCCGGGGTACGTGCTGGAGGTGGGCCCCGGCGAGGTCGACGCCCTGCGCTTCGAGCAGCTGCTGGATGAGGCGGAGCGTCGCGCCGACGAGCCCGGCGCCGCCCGCGACCTGCTCGACGAGGCGCTGGGGCTGTGGCGGGGACCGGCCTACGCGGAGTTCGCCGACGGGGTCGCCCGGTCCGAGGCGCTCCGGCTGGCCGAGCGGCGCCTGGTCGCGGCCGAGGAGCGTGCCGCGGCCCGGTTGGCGCTGGGCGAGGCTCCCGCCGTGGTCGGCGAGCTCGAGGCCCTCGTGGACGCGAACCCGCTGCGGGAGCGGCTCGTCGGCCTGCTCATGCGGGCGCTCGCCGGCGTCGACCGGCAGGCCGAGGCGCTGGCCGTCCACCGTCGCTACCGCGAGCGGCTCGCCGAGGAGACCGGCCTGGAGCCCTCCCCGTCGATCCGGGACCTGGAGGGCCGCATCCTGCGCGGCGAGATCTCCGGGGCGCCGCCGTCGCCGCCTGCTGCCGAGACCCGCGCCCCGACGTCGGCCGTGCCGATCCGCCCCGGCCCACTGGTCGGGCGCGAGGAGGAGATCGCCCGGCTCCGCGGCACACTCGAGGAGGAACGGCTGGTCACGCTCACCGGCACCGGGGGGGTCGGCAAGACCCGGCTCGCCGCCGAGGTCGCCGAGGAGGCCGACCGTGAGGGGTCCGACGAGGTCGCCTGGGTCGAACTCGCCCCGGTGGCCGATCCCGATGCGGTCGACCACGTGGTCGCGGCCGCCGTCGGCGCCGACCTCGCCGGCTCGGCGACGCCGCGCGATGCTCTGCTCGGGGCACTCGCCGCCCGCACGCTGCTGCTGGTCGTCGACAACTGCGAGCACCTGCTGGAGGCGGTCGCACCCCTGACCGAGCAGGTGGTGCACGGGTGTCCCGGCGTGACCGTGCTCGCGACCAGCAGGGAACGGCTCGCCGTCCCCGGCGAGCACGTCGTCGCGGTGCCGCCCCTGTCGGTCGCCGCGGGCACCGCCGCCGGGGACGGCGGTGAGGCGGTCCGCCTGTTCGTGGAACGCGCGGCCGCGACCGCTCCCGGCCTGGACCTCACCGACGACCTCCCGGCGGTGACCGAGATCTGCCGGCGGCTCGACGGCCTCCCGCTCGCGATCGAGCTGGCCGCGGCCCGCACGGGCGCCCTGTCCGTCGACGATCTCCTGGCGGTCGTGCGCGAGGACACCACTGCGTCCGTCGGCCTGCGCCGCGGCCGCGACGCACGCCACCGCGACCTGGGGGCGGTGGTGGACTGGTCCTACCGCCTACTGGACGAGCCCGAGCAGCGGTTGTTCGAGCGGCTCAGCGTGTTCGCGGGCGCGTTCGCCGCCGACGAGGTCCACGCGGTCTGCGCACCCGGGGACCGGCGCCGCGCCGAGACGGTGGAGCAGCTCGCTGTCCTCGCCGAGGGCTCGATGCTCGACGGGCCTCTGGCCCGCTCGTCCGACGGGGCCGGGCGCTACCGCATGCTGCGCACCCTGCGGCGCTTCGCCCGCGAGCAGCTCGTCGCTCGGGGTGAGGCTGACGAGGTCGCCGCACGGCACGCGGCCGTCCACACCGACCGCGCCGAGCGGGCCGCCGGCCCCCCGATGACCGAGGACGGTCGACGCTGGCTGGAGGCCTCCCTCGACGACCTCCGTGAGGCCAGCCGCTGGGCGCGCCTCACCGGGGACGTGGACGTCCTCGCCCGACTGGTCGCGGCCCTCTACCGCTTCGACTACTGGCGTCCCGGCGGGGAGCTCCTGGGGTGGGCGACGGACGCGCTCGCCATGGACGGCATCACCGACCACCCGGCGGCTCCGCAGGTCCACGCGGCGGCCGCCGCGGCCGCGTGGATCCGGGGCGACCTCGAGGAGGCGGAGCGGCTCGCCGAGCGTGCCACGGAGCTCGGCGCGGGACCCGACGACCCGGCCCGCACCGTCGCGTTCGAGGCCCTCGGTGACGTGGCGAACTTCGCCGGCCGCCTGGACGAGGCCGAGTCGGCCTTCCGCGAGGAGGTCCGCCTGGCACGGATCGGCGGTGACCCCGACTGTCTCGCCATGGGGCACGCCAGCACCGCGGTGGTGCTCGCCTACGCCGGCCGTGTCGACGAGGCGGCAGAGGAGGCCGACGCGGCCGGCCGCGCCGCCGACGCGGCCGGTCCGACCGCACGCGC
>CAZADJ010000147.1:0-6900 GCA_964483845.1 uncultured Actinomycetota bacterium
CGGTGGCGGGAACGTCCGGTCCTCGGACAGGAGATCCTCGATCGCCTCAGCCATGCCTTGACTCCCTCATCGACGCAGCTACGAACGTAGTCGTGCGCGTCGGACCGCTTCACCGGCGGAGGGGCACCGGCCGGTCGGGGTCAGCGGTGGCCACCCATCCGTGCGGTCGCCCTGCCGAGGATCCGGCGGACCAGCGAGCGGGGGGTCGCCTCCGACACGATGCGTGTGATCTTGTAGCCGGCTCCCGGCACGCAGACGACCTGCCCGCGCAGGACCGCCTTGAGGCCCGCCTCCGCGATCGGTTCGGGGTCCATCCAGATCTGTGACGGCAGCGGGCTCTTCTCGATCTGCTCGTCGGGGTGGAACCCCGTGCGTGCGTAGCCGGGGCACAGGGCGACGAGCCGCACGCCGGTGCCCCGTACCTCCTCGGAGATCGCCTCGGTGAAGCTGGTGACGAAAGCCTTGGACGCGGCGTACGTCGCCTCCCGTGGGAGCGCCTGGAAACCGGCCATCGACGACACGTTGATGATGTCGCCCCGACCACGCTCCTCCATCGCGCTGAGCGCGGCGTGGGTCAGCCGCACCACGGCGAGCACGTTGAGGTCGACCAGGTCCTGGTGCCGGTCCGCGTCGGTGCGCGTGAAGTGTCCCGTCAGCGGCATGCCGGCGTTGTTGACGAGGAGGTCGATCGGTGCGCCACCGTCGGCGAGGCGCTTCTCGACCTGTCCCCGCTCCTCGGGGTCGGTGAGGTCCGCCGGGAGGATCTCGACGTCGACGCCGTGATCGCGGTCGAGCTCCTCCGCGAGCTCCTCGAGGCGCTCACGTCGCCGGGCGACGATCACGAGGTCCGATCCGTGGGCCGCGAGGGAGCGCGCGAAGGCGCGGCCGATCCCGCTCGACGCACCCGTGACGAGCGCGCTGGTCCACTGCAGTGCTGTCATGATGCCTCCCTGCTGCGCATCGCCTGTTCGAGCTCCGACGCTAGCAGCGGCTCAGGTCAGCTCCGGTCCGAGCGGTGGGGGCAGCCCCGGCCGGCTCGTCACGACGGCGAGTCGGTCCGTCGCGCGGGTGAGCGCGACGTACAGCCCGCCGTGGCCGACGGCCCCGACGAGGTCCTCGGGCTCAGCGACCACGACGGCGTCGAACTCGAGCCCCTTGACCCGCCACGGGTCGAGGACGGCGATCCGGTCGTCACCGAGACGATCGGTGACCGTCGCGAGGAGCTGACCCGTGGCGACCACCGCGACGGTTCCGGTGACCGTCCCGCGCAGGTCCCGGGCCACCTCCACGGAGCGGCCAGCGGGGTCCTCGACGGCGGTGAGGACCCGGGGTGGGGGACCGTCGCGACGCGCCGAGCGGGGAGGCGTCTGGTCCGGGGCGATGACCGGCAGGAGACGCGCGGCCAGATCCATGATCGGGGCCGTGGTGCGGTAGTTGATCGAGAGGCGCCTGACGGTCAGGTCACGCACGTCGACGAGGCGTGCGACGTCGTCCCAACCGTCGGGGACGGCGGGTGCGGCGCGCTGGGCGACGTCGCCGACGACGGTCCACGTGGCCGCGCGGCCGCGTCGCGCGACCATCCGCCACTGCATGACCGACAGATCCTGGGCCTCGTCGACGACGACGTGACCGAAGTCGGTGTACCCGGGGGTCGCGATGAGATCGCCGGGGTCGGCCGGAGCCATCCGGTCCGCGAAGGTCGTGACCTCGTCGTCGGCGCTGCGACCGACGTCGGATGGTCGCGGGGGCGGCGCGCCGAGCTGTGCCGACAGCTCGTCGATCAGGGCGACGTCCTCGACCGACGGGCCGTGGCCGGCGTCGAGGTCTTCACGCCACGCGGAGGTGAGGCGCGCCACCTCGTCGACGTCGAGGACACCGTCGGCGGCTCCGCGGAGCGCCGCGGGGTCGCGACGGAGCCGTGTGAACGCGCTGCGTGGACGGGCGCCGGGGGAGCGCTCGGCGTGCCGGCGTAGGACCTCGACCATGCGTGCGTCGCCCTTGACGGCGGCGACGTCCAGCGGGTCGTGACGGTCCGTCGCCGCGTCGGGGACGAACGCGCCGAGCGGCCGGAGGACGACCCGCGTCTCGCCGAGCGAGGGCAGGACGCGCTGGATGTACTCGGTGAACGCTCGGCTCGGGGCGACGACCAGCACGCCGCGCTGCTCGAGCCGCTCGCGGTGTCGGTACAGGAGGTACGCGACCCGGTGCAGGGCGACCGCGGTCTTGCCGGTGCCGGGGCCTCCGGCCACCACGACCAGGCCAGCGGCGGGGAGCCGGATGATCTCGTCCTGCTCGCGCTGGATGGTCGCGACGATGTCACGCATGTGCTCGGAGCGGTCCCTGCTGATGGCCGCCATCAGCGCGGCGTCGCCGACGAGCTCCACGTCCTCGGCAGCTGCGTCGTCGAGGAGCTGGTCCTCGACGTCCACGACCCGGGGGCCGCGACACTGGATGATGCGACGTCGGTGTACGCCGTGGGGATCGGACGGGGTGGCGCGGTAGAAGGGGGCGGCGGCGTCCGACCGCCAGTCGACCACGAGCGGGTCGTAGTCCTCCGAGAGCACCGAGACGCGCCCGATGTGGTGGCGCTCACCGTCGTCGCGGTCGAGCCGACCGAACACGAGCGCCTCCCCGTCGCCGATCGACAGGGCCTGCACGCGGCCGGCGGCCTGGTAGGCGGTCGCATCCCGGTTCAGCAGGTCAGCGTGCGTGACCACCGGCGCCGCGAGCGCGTCGCGACGGCGCTCCTCCGCCCGCTCGCGCAGCTGGTCCAGCCGGGCGTAGGCACGGTCGACGTGTCGCTGCTCCTCGCGGATCGCGCGGGTGCGGGCGTCGGTCACCGTCCCTCCGGTGGGTCTGGCGAACCTCCGAAGGTACGCCGTGGGCGGATCAGCGCCAAGCGTGCCGGCACGTGGTCACTCCAGCTCGCCGACCGCTGCGACGACCGCCGCGAGCAGCGAGCCGTCGTCGATGAGCTCGGCGACCCGCTCGAGATCGTCGGCGACGACGCGATCACCGTCGAGCGGCGGGACGTGCGCCCGGACCAACTCGACCACCGCTCCGGTGCCGGCGGCCGGACGCATCGGCTCCCGGTGACCGATGGCCTCGACCGCGCACAGGACCTCGACCGCCAGCACACGGGCCGTCGCGTCGAGGACCTCCGAGAGGTTCAGCCCGGCACCCCAGCCCATGGAGACGTGGTCCTCCTGGAGTCCCGACGTCGGGATGCTCTCGATCGACGCCGGATGGCTGAGGACGCGGCTCTCGGCGACCAGTGCCGCGGCCGTGTACTGGGCGAGCATGTACCCGCTGTTCAGACCAGGATCCGTCGCGAGGAACGGCGGCAGCCCCGAGGACCGGTCCGGATCGAGGATCCGATCCGTGCGGCGTTCGGAGATCGAGGCGAGCTCGGTGGAGGCGATGGTCATGAAGTCGAGCGCGAACGCGAGGGGCTGCCCGTGGAAGTTGCCACCGGAGACCACCTCACCGGTGTCGGGCAGCACGATCGGGTTGTCGACCACCGCGCCGAGCTCGACCTCCAGCGTCGCTGCCGCTCCGGACAGGACGTCCCGCGCGGCGCCGTGCACCTGCGGTGCGCAGCGCAGGCTGTAGGCGTCCTGTACGGCGTGGTGGGAGTCGCGGTGGCTGGCGACGATCTCGGAGCCGTCCAGGAGGCGCGCCAGCGTGGCGGCCGACGCGATCTGGCCCGGGTGGGGTCGCAGCTCGTGGATCGCCGGTCGGAACGCGCGGTCGGTGGCGAGCAGCGCCTCGACCGAGCAGGCACAGGCGATGTCGGCGACGCGCACGAGCTCGCGGGCGCGGGCCAGGCCCAGCACGCCGAGGGCGAGCATGCCTTCGGTGCCGTTCAACAGCGACAGCCCCTCCTTCGGTGCCAGCTCCAGGGGCTGGAGTCCGTGGGCACCGAGGAGCTCGACCGCCGGCGCGCGCCGGTCACCGTCGTCGAGCTCGCCCTCCCCGATGAGCGGCAGCGCCAGGTGTGCGAACGGTGCGAGGTCGCCGGACGCGCCGACCGAGCCCTTGGCGGGCACCACCGGCAGCAGGTCCAGGTTGAGCAGCTCGAGCAGCCGCTCGACGATCGCCGGCCGGACCCCCGAGTGCCCCTGGGCGAGGGTCCGAGCACGAAGGAGCAGCATCGCCCGGACCAGCCGGCGCGGGAGCGGTGGCCCGAGTCCGGCCGCGTGGCTCCGCAGGAGGTTGACCTGCACCTCCCGTAGCCGCTCCGTTGGCAGCGTGACGTCCGCGAGCGCTCCGAACCCGGTCGTGACGCCGTAGACCACCTCACCCCGCTCCAAGGCCTCCTCGACCACCGCCCGGGCGCGCTCCATCCGTGCGCGGGCCTCGTCGGTGAGCCGTGCCGGTTCGCGGTGATCCGCGACGTCGACGACGTCGGCAACGGTGAGGCGACGTCCGTCGATGTCCACCATCGAGCACCTCCCGGGGGCTCCGGCCGAGCGTAGTGCCGGCGGCCGTCACGCCCGGCCGTCACGGTCGAGCGTCAGGTGGCTTCATCGTCGAGCGAGCGGAGCCGATCCGCGTCCGGGACGGGGTCCTCGCCGGCCCCCTGCCGACGGACCATGAGCACCGAGCACGGCGCCCCGTCGGCGACGACGTCGGGGATCGACCCGAACAGCACGTTGCGGATCACCGACTCGCGGGACGCCCCGATCACGAGCAGATCGTTCCGGTGTTCCTCGAGATGGTCCAGGATGCCCCGGGCGACGCGGTCGCTGTGCCGTATGCGGTAGTGCACCTCGGGGAGATCGTCACCGAGGGACTCGACGACCGACCGGAGGTGTTCACGCTCGCCTTCGGCGTCGACCCCGGCCCCGACGACCCTGAGCAGGTCGACCGACGCTCCTGTGGCATCAGCGACCCGGAACGCGACCTCGAGGCCCAGGCGCGCGTGACTGCCGCCACCCCACGGGATGAGGATGGAGGTGATCCGCCCGAGCCCGCGGTCCTTCAACACGGCGAGGTCGGACTCCGCCTCCGCCATCACGCGCTGGATCGGGCTGTTGTAGATGCGTCCGACGTTGAAACCACCTCGCCATCCCATCAGGAGGAGGTCGCCTCGGTGGTTGGCCTCGTGGATGAGGCCCGTGAAGACGTCGTGAGCGACGTCCGTGACCGCGCCGACGGTGGTTCGTGAGAGCGGCCGCTTCCCCTCCGAGGTGGGGCCGGGCTCCGACGGTTGGGCGCCGCTCAGGATCTCGCGCTCGATCAGCCCGCGTCGGTCGAAGCTCTCACGAGCGGCGTCGAGTGGGGTCTGGCGCGGCACGGGGATGAAGTGCACTCCCGAGACGCTGCCCCCGTCCTCTCGACCGGTCGCGATGATCCGACCCAGCGTCAGCAGGTCCGTCTCGTGCTCCGGGTTGGCGAGGGCGACGACCACGTCGCGTGGGGTGTACGGGTCGATCTCGCGCCGCACCGTGGTGATCTCGGCCCGCCGCACGAGTGCCTGCTGCATCCTCGGAGCGAGCGCCGCCCCGAGTCCGTCCTCTGCGAGGCGCGTGCGGAGGTGGCCGAGTCCGTGCTCGATGTCGACCTTGCGTTGGGCCCACCCGACGTAGTAGGCGAGGCTGATGAGGATGAGGAGCCCGATGGCGATCTGCGCGAACGGCCCCGAGTACAGGATGATCCCGAGGCAGCCGAGGGCGGCGATGATCTGGGCGTAGGGGAAGCCGGGGGTGCGGAACGACGGTCGGTACCAGTCGGGGGCGGCGATGCGCAGCGCGAGGCAGCCGATGTTGAGGGCGGCGTAAGCGTAGAGCTGCAGCGAGCTGGCGATCTTGGCCAGATCCTCCAGGTCCTCGAGGAGCAGGAAGCCCAGCGCGATCACCCCGGTCAGGATGATCGCCCGGTACGGCGTCAACAGTCGCGTGTGGATCCGCGCCAGCCAGTTCGGGAACATCGAGTCACGTGACATCGCGAGGTTGATGCGCGAGGAGGCGAGGATGCTGGCGTTCGCGGACGAGAGCGTCGCCAGCAGGCCCGCCAGGATCACCGCCATCGCCCCGGGTCCCCCGAGCATGGATCGAGCCGCCGACGTCAGCGGGTCGCGGACGCCGATGATCGTGCTCTGGTCGAAGATGCCGGCGATGATCAGGACGATCGTGACGTAGAGCACCGTGACGACGACGACCGAGCCGATCAGCGTGCGCGGCAGGTTGCGGCCGGGGTCCTCGATCTCCTCCGCGACGGCGGCGATCTTCACGAACCCGAGGAAGGAGACGAACACCAGCGCCGTCGTCGGCATGATCGCCCCGATGCCGAAGGGGAAGAACGGCCGGTAGTTCTCCGCCGAGACGTTGAAGACGCCCAGGACGATGAAGGCGACGAGGATCACGAGCAGGACCGCGACCACGACGAGCTGTGTCCGACCCGACTCCTTGGCCCCGATGACGTTGAGGACCGTCAAGAGGACGCCCCCGATGGCCGCGACGATGAGGGGGGAGACGTTCAGGAGCTGCGCGACGAACTCACCGAGGCCGACGAGGTAGAAGGCGATCGCCACGGTGAGTGAGAGCCACACGCCGATGCCCGAGATCGCGCCGAGCGCCGGTCCGAGCGAGCGGGAGATGAAGTAGTAGTCGCCGCCGGACGTCGGCATGCCGGTGGCGAGCTCGGCGACGCTCCCCGCCGTGATCAGACAGACGACCGCCGCGACGAGGAAGGAGAAGATCGCAGCGGGACCGGTGAACTCGACGGCGAGACCGGCGAGGAGGAAGATCCCGGCCCCGATCATGGTGCCGACACCGATGGTCAGGGCGTCCCAGACGCCGAGCTCGCGACGGAGCTCGTCCGCGTGTTGTTGGCTCACCCACCGCCCTCTCGGTCCGCGATCGTGCGGAGCTAGCCCTTCGCGCCACCCGTGAAGTT
>CAZADJ010000148.1:0-6894 GCA_964483845.1 uncultured Actinomycetota bacterium
GTGGTGCCGCGGTTCGTGCTCCACGAGCTCCAGGCCCTCGCTGACACCGAGGACCGTCGTCGCCGGGAGGCGGGTCGGCGCGGGCTGGACACGCTGCGGACACTGCAGGACGAGGCGGTGCTCGCGGTGGAGGTCACCGACGACGACGACCCGGCCGTGAGCGACGTGGATGCGAAGCTGGCGTCGCTCGCCCGTGATCGGGGAGCCTCGCTCGTGACCGTCGACGCGAACCTCGCGCGCGTCGCCGAGATCGGCGGGGTGCGCGTGCTGAACCTGCATCAACTCGCCGAGGCGCTCCGCCCCCCGGTCATCCCCGGCGACCGCCTCGTCCTGGCCATCACCAAGGAGGGGCGCGAGGAGGACCAGGGGGTCGGCTACCTCCCGGACGGGACCATGGTGGTGGTGGAACGCGCCGCCGACCGTGTCGGGCAGAAGGTCGCGGCCGAGGTGACCTCCCTCCTCCAGAACCGCAACGGGCGCATGGTCTTCGCGCAGCGCGCCGAGGACGACGCGTGAGTCGGGTCGTCGCCGTCGTCGCCGCGGCCGGCCGCGGCGAGCGGCTCGGAGCCGGTGGGGACGCACGCGGCAAGGCTCTCGTCGAGATCGACGGGGAGCCGATGGTCCGCCTCGCCGTGGAACGGTTGCGGGCGTCGGGGGTGGAGGCGATCGTCGTGGTGCACCCCCCGGGGGAGGAGCGGGCGTTCGCCCGCGCCGTGGACGGGGAGATCCTGCTCGTCGCGGGCGGGGCGAGCCGCACCGACAGCGTGCGCGCCGGGTTCGCCGCCGTCCCCGAGACCTGCGAGCTGGTCGCGGTCCACGACGCGGCCCGCCCGCTCGTCGGCCCGGACGTGATCCGGCGGACGATCGACGCGGTCCGGGGAGACGTCGTGGCCGCGGCCCCGGGGCTGCCCGTCGCCGACACCCTGAAGCGGGTCGAGGACGGGACCGTGGTGGGCACCGTCGACCGCACGGCGCTCTGGGCGGTCCAGACGCCGCAGGTGATCCGACGCGACGTCCTCGCCACGGTGCTGGAGCACGCCGACGGGACGGCCACCGACGATCTCGGGCTCGTGGAGCGGGGCGTCGCCGACGGCGTCGTCGCCGGCCGCGTCGCGGTCGTCCGTGGTGACCACCGTGCCACGAAGATCACCGGCCCCGAGGACCTGGCGCTGGTACGCGCCCTCCGCGCCGCGGGGACGGTCGTGCCCGCCGAGGACCGGCCGTGACCGACGTGCGGGTCGGCAGCGGTGTGGACGTCCACGCGTACGGCGACGACCCGGGCCGACCGCTGCTCCTCGGGGGCGTCGAGATCCCGGGCGCCCCGGGTCTGGCCGGCCACTCCGACGCGGACGTCGTCGCCCACGCCGTCGCGGACGCCCTGCTCGGCGCGGTCGGCCTGGGCGACCTCGGCTCCGTGTTCGGCGTGGGCGACCCCGCCCTCGCCGGAGCCGACTCCCTCCGACTCCTCGAACAGGCCGCCGACCGGGTCAGCGAAGCGGGCTGGGTCGCCGTGAACGTGGACGTCACGGTCGTGGCTCAGCGCCCGCGGCTCGCCCCGCACCTTCAAGGGATGCGCGAACGACTCTCCGACGCCCTCGGGGTCGCGGTCGAGGTGGTGTCGGTGAAGGTGACCAGCACCGACGGTCTCGGATCGATAGGCCGGGGCGAGGGCATCGGGTGCTGGGCGCTCGCGCTCGTAGCGCGCACGCCCGGCGCGTGACCGACCTCGCTGGACCCCGACGGGTCGCGTACGCTGCTCGCGACCTCCACGCCCCGACCCGATGACCACGATGTCCCTCGTCATCCACGACACGCTCCGCCGCGAGCAGGTCCCCTTCGAGACCCGGGAGCCCGGCAAGGCGGCCGTCTACGTCTGCGGCCCGACCGTGTACGGGGACCCGCACATCGGCCACGGACGCTTCGCGGTCGTCTTCGACGTGCTCAACCGCTACCTGCGTCACCGCGGCTACGACGTGACGTACGTGATGAACATCACCGACGTCGACGACAAGATCATCGCACGCGGGCACGAGGAGGGGGTCCCGCCGTCGGAGATCGCGGCCCGCTACACGCGGTCCTGGAACCGGTCGATGGATCTCCTCGGCGTGCGGCCGCCCGACATCCAGCCGCACGCGACCGGCCACATCCTCGAGATGCAGGACCTGATCCGCGGGTTGGTCGACAACGGCGTGGCGTACGAGTCGGAGGGCAACGTGCTCTTCCGGGTCCGGGCGTTCGACGGCTACGGGAAGCTGTCGCGCCGCAAGCTCGAGGACGCCCAGCAGCCCGCGGACGTCGCCGAGGTGGTCAAGGAGGACCCGGTGGACTTCGCGGTGTGGAAGGCGGCGAAGCCCGGGGAGCCCCGGTGGCCGTCCCCCTGGGGACCCGGTCGGCCGGGGTGGCACATCGAGTGCTCGGCGATGGCCACGGCGCATCTCGGCGGCGGCTTCGACATCCACGGCGGCGGCGTCGACCTGGTCTTCCCGCACCACGAGAACGAGATCGCGCAGTACGAGGCGGGGGCCGGCGGGACCTTCGCGCGCCACTGGATGCACAACGGGATGCTCCAGATGTCCGAGTCGAAGATGTCCAAGAGCGTCGGCAACGTGATCGACATCGCGCCGGCGGTCGCGCGTTGGGGACGCGGACCGATGCGCGCCTGGTACGCGAGCGCCGCCTACCGCAGCCCCCTCACCTTCGACGAGGCGCTACTGGACGACGCGGCCGCCGGCTACGAGCGGCTGCTCACCTTCGCACGCAACGCCGACGCCGTCGCCGGCGGCACGGACCCGGATCCGGCGACGGTCCGACGTCACCAGGAGGCCGTCGAGGAGGCGCTCGACGACGACCTCAACCTCCCGGCGGCGTTGGCGGCGCTCCACGACGCGGTGGCGGCCGCCAACCAGCGGCTCGGGCGGGCCGGGTCAGGCGACGGCGAGGCGCAGGCGGCGGTGGCTGCCGTGCGCGACGTCCTCGACCGGCTCGGCGACGGGGTGCTCGGCCTCGGGATCGGCCCGACGCTGGCGGATGCGGAGCGCATCGCCGTTCGCATCCGCCCGATCGTCGACGACCTGCTGGAGCGACGCAGGGGGGCGCGGGAGGACGGCGACTACGCCGCCGCTGACGCGATCCGGGACCGGCTCGTCGAGGCGCGCATCGCGGTGGAGGACCTCCCCGGCGGCGGGGCGCGGTGGTTCGTCGAGCCGGATCGCCACGCGGTCCCCGAACCCCGGAGCGCGCCCATCCCGGCCGCGGACGCCTTCGAGGGACGGGCCGGCGACGAGACGTCCAGCGCGCTGCCGACCGCCGACATCTGACGTGGTCCGAACGGACGACGAGCGTGTCGTCCCCGGCGTCCACCCGGTCCGGGAGCTGCTGCGCGCCGGCGGGCCGATCGCCGCGGTGCACCTCGCGGCCGGTCGGGGGGCCAGCGTGGAGATCGACGAGATCCGGGAGCTGGCCGCCGCCGCCGACGTCGCGGTCCACGTCGTGGGACGGCACGAGCTCGACCGGCTGGCGGACGGCGTGACCCACCAGGGGGTCGTCGCCGTCGGCCCGCCCTACCGCTACCGGGACGTGGACGAGCTGCTCGGCGCCGACGGGCGACCGGCGCTGCTGGTCGCGCTCGACGAGGTCACCGACCCCCACAACCTCGGTTCGATCGCCCGGACCGCCGAGGCGGTCGGCGCCGACGGCCTCATCGTCCCGGGTCGGCGCACCGTCGGGGTGACGCCGGCGGCGGAGAAGGCCGCCGCCGGCGCTCTCGCACACCTGCCGGTGGCGCGGATGACGAACCTCGTGCGGACCCTCGGGGAGCTCGGGGACCGCCGGATCTGGTCGATCGGTCTGGACGCGGATGCGGAGACCGCCGTCCCCGACTGCGAGCTGTTCACCGAGCCGCTCGTGCTGGTCGTCGGGGCCGAGGGCCGCGGGCTGTCGCGGCTCACGCGTGAACGGTGCGACCTGCTCGTCTCGTTGCCGATGCGCGGCCGGGTCGCCTCGTTGAACGCCTCGGTCGCCGCCGCGGTCACCCTGTACGAGATCCGGCGCCGCCGGGACGTCGGGTGATCCCGGACGGTCCCCCGCACGGTGACGGTGCGGCGCCGAGCCGGTCGGGTCCCGGCTCTGCAGGCCACTACCCTGTCCGTTCGGGCAGGCCGCGGGGCCCGACGGACCGTCACCGTCCGGTCGGACGGTCGTTGTGTCGGTCGAGGACGGGGCATGCTGTCCGCAGGGGATGCGGACGCGACCGGCACGCGAGCGCTCCACTCAGGGTCCGCCGACACCACCCCGTCCCACGCGACCCGGACGCGCTCACCCGCGACAGCAGGAGGGCACCCTCGCGATGACCGGAGAGGTCGGCGTCCAGACCGTTCACGCCCGTGCGGGCGCGTCCCTCGAGGAGCCGAGCGACGAGCAGCTCGTCGCGCACGTGCGCGACGGGGACGAGGACGCGCTCGTCGAGCTCCTGGAGCGCTACCGACGCTTCGCCCGCGCCAAGGCCCGGTCGTACTTCCTCGTCGGGGGCGACCGCGACGACGTCGTCCAGGAGGCGATGATCGGCCTGTACAAGGCGGTCCGGGACTACGAGCCGGATCGCGAGTCCTCCTTCCGCTCGTTCGCCGACCTGTGCATCACCCGGCAGATCCTGACGGCCGTGAAGGCCGCCACCCGGCAGAAGCACGTCCCGTTGAACGCCTACGTCCCGCTCGACCGCCCCGAGACCCCCGGGTCGCACCGGCCCCTGCGCGAGACGATCGTCGACGAGGGCGGCGACGACCCGCTGCGACGGGTGCTCGACACCGACGAGCTGCGCGAGCTGCGCCGGACCGTCGGCGAGGTGCTGTCCGGCCTCGAGACCGAGGTGCTGGACCTGTACGTGGAGGGGCGGAGCTACCAGGAGATCGCCGAGATCCTGGGGCGTCACGTGAAGTCCATCGACAACGCGCTCCAGCGCATCAAGCGCAAGCTCGAGCGGCGCCTCGCCGGGCGCCCGGGGGCTCCGGTCTGACGGCCGCGTCCCGCCGGTGACGGTCGCGTCCGGTCGGTACCGTGTGCGCCTCCGCTGCTCGTCCCGGCACCCAGCGGCGCCGACGGCGGTGATCCTGTTGGTCGACGCGCCGGGGGTCGGATGAGAGGCGAGCACCACCCGGTCTTCGCGCTGAGCGACCGCATCGTCGACGACTACGTCGCCCTCGACCCGATGGTGGCGACCTACCTCGGCGTCCCCGGGCACGACCACGAGTGGGGGGACCTCTCGCCCGACGGGCACGAGCAGCGCCGCCGCCTGTTCGTCGCCGCCCTGGACCAGGTCCGTGCGACGCCGCCTGCCGGGGACCGGTGGGCGCAGCTCGCTGTCCGCGTCGCCGTCGATCTGATCGAGACGCAGCTCGACCGCTACGAGCACGGCGAGCACCTCCGCGACGTCTCGCACCTCGCCTCGCTCTTCCCCACCGTGCGCGACGTCTTCGACGTCATGGACACCGCGACGGCAGACGGATGGGCGGCCATCGCCGCCCGGCTCGAGGGCCTGGACGGGGTGATGCGTGACTACCGCGCCTGCCTCGAGGAGGGGCTCCGACAGGGGCTCGTTGCGCCGCGGCGGCAGGTCCGCTCCGTCATCGACCAGATGCGGGCCGCGGCCGAGGGTGACGGACGGATCGCGCGGCTGCCGACCGAGCTCGCGGCGTCGGACGTCGAGGACGACGGGCTCGCCGACCGCGTCGAGCGGGCGACCGCCGACGCCTGCGCGGCGATCCTCGACGCGGCCGACCGTATCGAGGCGGACTACCTGCCCCACGGCCTCGCGCGCGACGGCTTCGGTGTGGAGCGCTACCGCCGTGACGCCCGCCGCTACCTCGGCACCGACCTCGACCTCGAGGAGACCTACGCCTGGGGCTGGGCCCACCTCGCGGAGCTGCGGGACCGGCTCGCCGCGGTCGCCCGCGAGATCGCGCCGGACCGTGACCTCGACGGGGTCGTCGAGCTGTTGAAGACCGATCCGGCGCGCGCCGTCTCCAGCCCGGAGGAGTTCCGCGCGATCGTCCAGGACCGCCTCGACCGGGCGGTCGACGATCTCGACGGTCCGGTCTTCGACATCCCCGACGAGATCCGTCGGTGCGAGGTGCGGATCGCCGCGCCCGGCACGCCGCCAGGCGCCTGGTACCAGTCGCCCAGCGAGGACTTCTCGCGTCCCGGCTCGGCCTGGTGGTCGTTCCCGGACCGAAGCCACATCCCGATGTACGACGCGGTCTCGGTCGCCTACCACGAGGGGTTCCCCGGGCACCACCTGCAGATCGGGCTGGCGATGACCATCTCCGAGAAGCTGTCGCGCCTCCACCGGCTGATGTACGGGAAGCCCGGCTACCAGGAGGGCTGGGCGCTGTACACCGAACGTCTCATGGACGAGCTCGGCTACCTCGACGGGGCCGACAACGTCTTCGGGATGCTCACCGAGTCCCTGCTGCGCGCCGCCCGCGTGGTGATCGACATCGGCTGCCACCTCGGTCTCCCGATCCCGGCGGATCAGCCGTTCCACCCGGGGGAGCGTTGGAGCTTCGAGCGCGGGGTGGAGATGCTCGAGCGCTACGCGTTCCTGGACCGCGCCTTCGCCGAGTCGGAGGTGACCCGCTACCTCGGCTGGCCAGCGCAGGCGATCACCTACAAGGTCGGCGAGCGCACGATCCTCCAGCTGCGTGACGAGACGGCCCGCCGCGAGGGGGACAGCTTCGACCTGAAGGAGTTCCACCGCCGGGTGCTGGGCTCCGGGACGCTCGGCCTCGACCTCCTGCGCGAGGTCGTCCTCGACCAACGGTGAGGGCCAGAGACCCCACGTGACGATCCCCACCCGGGGCCCCGCCGTGGTTCGCTGCCCGCCCCCGGCAGCATCCGGGT
>CAZADJ010000149.1:0-6855 GCA_964483845.1 uncultured Actinomycetota bacterium
GTCGGGCGGCGGGATCCGTGCGTCCTCGACGTGCGCGACGCGGGGGACGTGGTCGTCGGGGCGCAGGACCTGGATCGCGATCGGTTCGTCGACCCAGCCCTCTCCCCGGCCGACGTCGACCTCGAACTGGACCGGGCCGGTCTCGTGGTCGAGCACGCCGCCCATCCGTGTCCACCCGCCGCCCGGCGTCCCCCACCAGGACGGGAGCCCCTGGCCCGGCTGCGGTCGCGCGGCGGCGTCGACCCGCAGGCCCGGCGTGAAGGTGGCGAACGCCCGTCGCGCGGTCAGCGCCTCGCGCACGCCGTCGCGGGAGAGGTCGCGGACCCAGAGCCCGGCCCGGCCCTTGTCGCCGGACCCGCCCCAGTCGGTGCCGTGCTCGTCGGTCACGCCGATCAGCCCGACCCGCCAGCCGGCGTTCAGGCACTCGACGAGCGGGGAGGGCTGCCCCGCGTCGTGGCTCTTGAAGAGGTAGTCCTCGCGGCGGTTCAGGATCTCCATCGCGACGATGCGATCGGCGACGGCCGGCTCGTAGGCGAAGTACGAGAAGCGGCCCTCCTCCCGGCCCGGGTGGTTGAAGCACGCGATGCCGTCGGCGCCGCCGCCGAGCACCGGCGTCGAGGGGTCGGCGGTGAGCCACTCGTAGAAGGGACGCATCCCCGTGCGGGCGGGGTTCGTCCGCCCGAACCAGTCGAAGAACGTGGCGATCTCCTCGCTCGCCTCGGCGAGCTCGTCGACCTGCCCGAGGCCCTGCTCCACGAGCGCGGCGAGCTCGTCGCGGCCGGTGCGGAAGTGCTCGCCGAAGCCCGACGCGTCGACGCCGCCGGTGTGGAGCGGGTCGATCCAGGTCCGCGACTCCCAGACGTTGACGTGCCCGAGGAACGGGCTCGACCACTCGAAGCCGTGGAGCGCCGCGAAGCGCCCGGGGTCGTCGTGGTGGGCGGCGAGCGTCTTCGTGGTCCGCCACCGCTCCTCGTCGATCGCGGCGAGCGAGCGGCACTCCCCGGCCTCGCCGTGCTCGGGCTCGCCGTCCCAGGCGGCGCAGGCGTGTTCGGTCACGACCCCCATCGGGCCCCAGCTCAGCGTCGAGTGGTCGGTGAGCGACGCGGCGTCGAGGCCGTGGTCGCGCATCGACGCGTAGGCGAGCCGGTGATCGCCGGCCCCGTCGGACAGGTGGGAGTGGTTGTGCATGTCCGCGTGGATCACGAACGTCCCGTCGTCGAACAGGCGCGAGGCCCGGTCGGCGGCGAACGCGTCGTCGACGTCGCCCGGCAGCGCCAGGGCGCGTCCGGCGGGAAGCGCCAGCAGCGCGCCCCCGGCGAGCCCACCCTTCAGCAGCGAGCGTCGCGTGATCGTCATCGGACGGTGCCTCGTCACAGTCCCCACCTCTCCTGACCGACCGCGCGCCCCGGCGGGACCCGCGGGACGATCTCGATCTGCGCGTCACCCGGCTCGAGGGTGAACGTGATCGCGTCCCCGTCGCGGGCGACCCCGACCCGGTCCCCGTCGACGTGGACGAGCGGCATGCCGTGCCACGGCCCGACGAGGGTCAGCGTCAACGCCCCGTCGGCCGTGACGGTCGCCTGGGTCACCGCGTCGACGTCGACGCCCATCCGTTCGAGGTCGAGCGTCACCGCCGAGGCGCCGTCGAGCTCCGCGGTGAACGCGTTGCGCGGCTCCGGTGCGACCGCCATCGGGTCGTCGAGCCACTGCAGGCCGGTGTACGTGTAGGGGCCGGCCTGACGCTCGGAGGCGGGGCCGCCCGCGTCCGGCGCGACGAGCGGCTCAGCCTCGCCCAGGGCGTGGCTCGTCGCGTCGAACCTGGCGCGCTCACGCCCCGCGGCGACCTCGAGGCCGCTCATCCAGTAGGCCGTGTCGAACGTCCAGTCGAACGTGATGCCCCCCGCACGGACCTCGTTCGTCGCCCGCTCGAAGGGCAGGTCGCGGACGTAGGTCACCGCGGACGGGTCCTCGTCGCGCACGGAGCCGTCGAGGTAGCGGACCCCCTCCGCCCACTCGTCGACGATCGGGTGGCTGAAGTGCTCGTAGGTCGGGAAGAGGTAGAAGCGGTGGCGGTAGCCCAGCTCGACGAGCCGCTCGTGCTGGCGCGTCGCGCCGCTGACCGGGACGAGCTCGTCGGCACCCGAGTAGAACATCGCGACGGGGACGTTGCGGAGGTTGTCCAGCATCCTCCGGGTGTGCTGATCCCGCGGACGCCCGTCGTTCGCGGTGATGTAGCACGGGGTGTACTCGTCCCACTGGAGCTCGTCGCACCCGTCGAAGTCGACGCCGGTCCACGCGCCCTGGGTGACCGGACCGGCGACCGGCATCGTCGCCGCGAAGCGGTCCGGGTAGAGCAGCGCGAACAGGTAGCTGCCCCAGCCGCCCATCGAGTGGCCGGAGAGGTAGACGCGGTCGGGGTCGACGTCGAAGGTCGCGAAGACGTCGTCCCAGACCTCGAGCACGTCGGCGTGGCCGCGCCCCACGTACCAGGTCGACGTCCCGCGCCCGCGCGGCGAGACCACGATCGCGCCGCGGTCCTCGCCCATGTGGCGGAACACCCCCGGCGTGAGGGCGGCTGCCGAGTGCGCGTGGCCGCCGCGCCAGTGCAGCCACCACTGCAGCGGGAGCGGTCCGCCGTCGGTCACCGCCGACGGGAGGTAGACGCCGTAGTGCTGGTGGAGGCCCTCCATCGGGCGCTCCTCGGCGAGACCCGGTGTGGTCGAGGTGAAGATGCGATCGTGGTAGCCGGCGCCGGGGACGAAGTCGTCGGTCCGTCCCGCGCGCAGGTCCGCGAGGTCGACGTCGACGAAGAACGGGTCGATCGTCCCCGCCTGCAGCGCGAGGGCCTGCTCCTCGTCGAACCACTCGCGCACCGGCTCGTCGAGGCGGAAGGCGACGTTGATCAGGTTCGCGCCGAGGCCGGTCCGCTCGAACGCGCCGGCCCCGTCGAACGAGCCGGTGGCGGCCGCGACGGCCACGCGATCGCTGACGCCGAGGGCATCGAGGTCGATCGCCGCCTCGATCGCGTTGATGAAGCCGCCAGGATCCGTCGCGACGCTGCCGGCGGGCAGTTCGGACACCGCGCCGGTCGCGACGTCGGCGACCCAGCCGGTGTCCCCGGCGAGGAGGACGGCGACGTCCCCACGCTCGGTGCTGACGCCGGCGTCGAAGGGCACGTCCCCGCCGTCACCGTCGCCCGTCTCGAGCAGCAGCAGCAGCGCGGTGTCGTCCGGTGCCGTCAGGTGGGCGGTGCGTGCGAGCACCCACAGGTGGTCGTCGTCCGCGGCGACCCGGAGCTCGACGAGGTCCGCGTGTGCCTGGTAGTCGAGGTGGCCGTAGTGCGCCTCGGTCCCCACGACCGGTGGTGGCGGGGCGCCGACCTGGCCCGGCAGGTTCGCGTTCCAGGCCGCCTCCGCGCGGTAGGCCTCCGGGAGGATCTCCTCCGCGGTCGCGAGCAGCTCGCGCCGGTCGGCGTCGCGGCCGTCGTCCGCGCCGTACGCGTCGAAGAGGTGGTCCGTGTGGATCAGCTCGCCGGCGGAGTGCACGACGGTCCCGGCGAAGTTCGTCGCCTCCCCGATCCAGTCCGACGGGTCGCCGTCGACGGTGCGATCGGCCGGGGCCACGGGGACGGCCGGGGACGTCTCCCACGTGCCCCGCGGGACGTCCGCGCCGACCACGGGTGGGTCGACGGGCAGCGTCCCCGACGACGAGGCGAGCGGTGAGTCCGGACCGTCGGCGGCGTCCTCACCGAGGTCGCCGACGTCGCCGAGATCGCCCAGCGGGGCGAGGCCGAGGGACCCGAGGGCGAGCGCTCCGGCGACGACGAGGTCGGCGATCCGGTCGACCCTCACGACGCCTCCGCCCGCGCGCCGTTGGTGTTGCCGTGCTCGTCGCGGACCTGGCCGGGCTCGACCGTGACCGTGTCACCGGCTCCGAGCGCCAGCCCGTCCGCGACCCAGCGGTCGGTGGCCGGGTCGTAGGCGGCGTCGTGGACCTCCCGTGTCCCGTCGGTGCGGTGGACGGTGACCTCGGCACTGACGACCTCGCCGTGGTGCGCCCAGGCGCGGAAGGTGCAGCGGAAGCAGTAGCGCCAGAACGGCTCGCCCGCGCTGTCGTTCGCGGTCTGCACGTCGTGGGTGATGAACGGCAGGTCGCGGTCGTGGGTGAACGGGTAGCGGATCTCGGCGGGTGGGAGGGCGACCGGCCCGGGGATCGCCGCGGCGTCGTGATCGGCCTCGACCCCGCGGACGGCGAACGAGGCGGCGTCGCCGTGGACGGTCAGGTCCTCGACGGCGATCCCGCGCCAGACGTCGACCTCGAACGGCTCGGACGTGACGAGGTAGGGGTGAGCCTCGCCTCCGTCGCGGTGGCGGCCCTCCACGACGAAGCGGTACGTGCCGGGCTCCACGGCGTCGAAGACCTCGAACGTCGCGGTCCACTCGTAGCGGGTCTGTCCGCTCAGGTGGTCGACGAGGGAGCCGGGCTGCCAGCCGTGGTAGCGGAGGGTGACGACGACCTCACCGCCGGTCTGGGTGGCGACCGTCCGCCACGTCGGCGTCCCGTCGCCGCCCCGGCCGGGTGGGGTGTCCGGCGGGCCGAGCCCGCCGCCGCCTCGAGGCGTGACCGGCGGGACGTCCCCCGGTGGGCCGATGCCGTGCCCGGGTGGCGTCCCGGGCCCTCCGTCTGCGGTGAGCCGCTGGACGACCACGCGCGGCTGGTCGGTGTAGTTGCTGCCGCCCTCCCAGGTGAGCGTCGCCGCGTCGAAACGTCCGAGCGTCGCGTCGGGCTGTGTGACGACCCGGCCGGGCTCGCCGCCGTCGTCGGGGATCGCCGCCTCGTAGGCGGTCGAGACACCCTCCGCTCCGGTGCCGAAGACGACGACCTTGCCCTGCTGGAGGAGCTCGTCGAGGGTCCCGTGGGCGAGCTCCCGCGCGTCCCGCGGTGACGGGCCGCCGCGCAGCTCTCGCGCCATCTCGACGAGCCGGGTGTTGATGTAGTCCGCGGTGCGTGGCCCGAAGGGGGTGAGCGCCTTGCGGTAGTGGTCGCCGCGCTGGTACTCGCGGTACGTGACGACGTAACCGACGTAGTCGTTGGCCGTGCCGACCATCAGCGGCATCGTGAAGCCCTCGTCGGGGTCGAGCTCGCTGTGGGTGAAGTTGCCCTTGATCTGCGTCGGGTCGGTCGGCTCCGCCTCGCCGCCGAGGTGGGCCGGGTCGGTCTCCCACCCGGCTGCGTCGTTGCGCACCTGGGCGCGCATCCGCTCGTACGCGTCGCGGTCCACCTCGCGCCAGTCGAGCGGCTGCCACGCGTGGCGACCGAAGCCGCAGGTCACCGTCCCGTCCTCGTGTTCCTCGCACGGCCACTCGTACCCCACGTGGATGTCGTCCGGGTGCGTGTCGGCACGGCTCCTGAAGTTCATGGACATGTCGCTCACCGCCTCGCACGGGCAGGCGGCGAGGACGATCTCCCCGATCCGCAGCACCTGGAGGTGGATGGTCATGCTCTCCTGGACGGCCGTGTGCGAGGGCGTGCTGCCGACGTTCTCGGGGACGGGCACACCCGCGTCGCGCAGCGAGGCGACGAGCTCCTGGTACTCCTCGGGAGTGTCGAACTCCCGCAGGCAGTCGGGGAAGCCGAGCACCGGTACGCCGAGGTGGTCGGTGCGACAGTTCGAGACGGTCGGAGCGGGATGGGCCGGCGGCCCGGGGAAGCGGTGGGCGACCGCGTGGACGGGGACGTCGGTGGCGCTCGGCACGTGGCGCTGCGCGATGCGATCGGGGTGCGCGTCGTCGGGGGACGCCTCCACGTCCTCCCAGGCGGCGAGGACCGCGGTGGCGAGCTCGCGACCCATCCGCTCCGCCTGGGCGAAGTCCCGCCGCCAGTACTCGCGCCCCTCCTCGGGGGCGTTCGCGCGCGAGCTGTCCGGCTCGACGTCGCCGAGCCCGCTCTGCGACCACGCGACGACCGGCCCGTCGTCGCTGCCCGGTGCGCGGCCGAGACCGCGCTCCACCTCGCGCTCCACGACCCCGGTGAAGTCCGCGCTGATGAGATCGGCGCCCCCGCCGATGGACTCGGGGTGCATCGCGAGGTTCACGATGGCCGCGATCGGGTCGCCGGTCCCGGCCGCGTCGATGCGGACGACCGCGAGCTGGTCGTCGAAGTGGTCGCGGGGGAAGCCCGCGGGGGTGCCGTCGTCGGCGGTGGACGGGCCGAGGATGTTCTGCTGGATCGCGTCGTAGCGGATGGCCGACGCCCCGACCGTCGCCGGTCGCAGCTGCTCGTCGGCCGCGTGGATCGACGCGGCGATCGAACGCGCCGTCGCGTCGAACGCCCGCAGGTCGAACACGTCGGCGAAGATCCAGACGCCCCACGCGGTGCTCGTGTAGTGGGGCGCGGAGTGGTTGTGGGTCCCACCGAGCATGATCCCCTCGGGATCGAGACCCTCGACGGCGTACTGCTGGTTCGCCGGGTCGCCGCCGGTCACGAGCTCGACGACGCGGCCGGTGAGCAGATCCTGCTGGAGGTAGACGTCGGTCTTGACGTAGGCGATCTTCGTCCCGTCGGCACCCCGCAGGACGACGGCCTTCGCGTCGAGCCGGGACTGGAGCCCGTCGCTCGGCTCCATGGTCCAGGCGTGGAGGTGCGGGTCGTAGGTGTCCGCGAGCAGCCCGTGGCCGACGGTGCCGAGCTGACCGGGTCCGGCGCCGACGTTCCACGTCATGTCGACGCTCGCCGCCCCCGCGCAGAGCACGCCCGCGCACGGGTCGTCGGGCTGCGCATCCGCCTCCCCGACGTCCGATCCGAGATCCGGGCTGAGGGCGACGATCAGCGGGAGCGCGACCACGAGCGCGAGCA
>CAZADJ010000150.1:0-6814 GCA_964483845.1 uncultured Actinomycetota bacterium
TACGACGAGGCGAAGCGCTTCGCCGAGGCCCTGACCTACGCCTACCACCGCACCCACGACGTCGACGTCCGCGTCTCGAGGACGTTCAACACCCACGGGCCCCACATGCGGGTCGACGACGGGCGCGCCGTGCCGACCTTCATCACCCAGGCGCTGCGCGGCGAGCCGATCACCGTCCACGGCGACGGCAGCCAGACCCGGTCGCTGTGCTACGTCGACGACCAGATCGAGGGGATGGTCCGCCTCGTCGCCTCCGGCTACACGCAGCCGGTCAACATCGGCAACCCGCACGAGGTCACGGTGCTCGAGCTCGCCGAGACCATCCGGGAGGTCTGCGGGAGCGACGCCGAGATCGTCTTCACCGAGCGCCCGGAGGACGACCCGACGGTGCGCTGTCCGGACACCACCGTCGCTGAGCGCGAACTGGGCTGGGAGGCCCGGGTGCCGCTGCGCGACGGACTGGAGCGCACCGTCGCCTGGTTCCGCGAGGTGCTCGACGCGTGACGGGCGGGGCTCAGCCCTCGTCCTCGCCGCGGGCCGCGGGCGTCGCCGTCGTCCCGTCCCGCATCCACAGCGACAGGCGCGCGGGTTCGATCACCTCGCGCACGGCTCCCTCCAGCTGCGCGGCGATGCTCTCGAGCTCGACCTCGCGACGCAGCTGTTCGGTGAAGCGCTCGACGGTGAGCTGCGCGTCGTAGCGGGCGCGGTGGAAGCGGCGGTCCACGAACGTCTGGACCCGGTCGCGCACCGGCCGGAACACCGAGATCACCAGCAGCGTCGTCAGCGCCACCGCGGGCTTGGAGTCGATCAGCGGCGACGCCGCGACGGAGCCCAGCAGCACCTGGACGATGATGACGAAGGCGACGTACGCGCCGCCGAGCAGCGTGGTCGCCCCGGCGTAGACGACCGTGCGGTTGACCAGCCGCTCGATGTCCCAGAGCTTGTAGCGCAGGATCCCGGCGAACAGCGCGAGCGGGATCAGCGCGAACGCGGGCTGGAACACGCGGTACAGCGCGACCGGCGGCTCGGGCAGGTGACGACCGGCGAACACGGCGGTGGTCGGCGTGAGGCCCTGGGTGGCCAGGAACACCAGCCCGAGGGCCGCCGAGGGCAGCAGCGCCCAGAACAGCAGCCGGGCTTGCGCCTGGCGGGTGACGTCCTCGGTCCGGCGGATGCGGTAGCCCTGGGCCGCCGCCCCCGCGGTCGGGATGAGCACACCGAACAGCAGCAGCAGCGCCGCCGGGCGGGCCGGACCCTCGACGCGCAGCACGAGGTGGACGATCACGAGCGTCGCCGGCAGGTACAGCGCCGCGAGGCGCCAGGGACGCCACCGGGGCACGAGCCGTGCGTCGGGGAACAGCAGCAGGGCGCCGACGTAGGCGAACCCGGCGATGAGGTGGGCGCCGACCTGCGCCGCCGTCTCCAGCGGCAGCGGCGGCAGCTGCTCGAGGGTGGCCTGAGCGGTCAGGTTGAACACCCCGGCGGCCCCGACGAACGCGACCGCGAGCAGGCGGGCGCCGCCGTCGCGCGGACGCAGCCAGAGCAGCACGCCCGCGAGGACCAGGTGCACGAGGCTGAAGGCGTAGTCGAGGACGATCTGCGACCCGGAGGGCACGTGGTGGGAGGCGTCCGCGGCGCGCAGCGCGACGCGGGCGACCGGCCCGGAGCCGAGCCCGCGCACGTGCAGGGCCTCGTGCAGGCCGGGGGAGGCGGAGGCGGCGACGGCGAGCAGCCCCTCGCCGAGCACCACCAGACCGCCCACGGCGTAGAGGCCGAAGCCGACCGCGAACGCGAGGTCCGCGCCGCGGAGGCGGTCGCCGGGTGCGGTCATCTTCCCCTCAGTCCGTGACGCGGACCTCGCCGACCATCGGCGGGTGGATCAGGCAGGCGTAGCGGTAGGTCCCGGGCGTCGAGAACCGCAGCGTGTACTCGACGTGCGCGTCGCTGTGCAGCACGCCCGACGACCAGAAGCCGTCTCCGTCGTAGGTGCCCGCGTCGATCACCAGCGGCTCCGACGGGTCGCGGTCCTCGGGGATCTCCGGGGCGCCCCCGGCTGGCGGCTCCAGCTCCTCGTTGAAGCGCACGGTGCCGTCGTCGAGGAACTCCACGATCGGGAAGTACTCGGGGACGTCGAAGCTGATCGAGTGCGGGCCGAACATGCGCCAGGTGACCGGCTCGCCCACCGCCACCTCGAAGCTCCGCGGGATGAACTCGTTGAGCAGCCCCTGGACCTCGTCGTTCACGAGCCCGGCGAAGTTGCCGCTGTGGGTCTGGCCGCCGTACACGTACCGGCCCTCCTGCGCCTGCTGGAACGACACGCGCAGGGGCGCGACCACCTCGTTGACCTCGTCGCGCGTCCGGGCGCTCACCTCGGCCGGCGAGGGGATCGGCTCGTCCGGTGGCACCACCTCGAGCGTCCCGCTGTGGAACGAGCCGTGGACCGCGCAGTAGAAGTGGTACTCGCCCGGCTCGATGGTGTCGGATAGCTCCAGCTCGAAGACGTTGCCCGACGGGCCCTCGAAGGGGATGATCCCGCTGTTGTAGTACACCTCCGTGCCCTCGTAGGGGGCCAGCTCCTGCTCCGAGCAGGGCCCCTCCTGGGGGACCGGGCCGTCGGCCACGAGGCACGGCTGGGCCATGACCTGGGAGACCTCGCCCGGGCCGCCCTCGTCGTCCTCGGAGTAGAACAGGGGCAGGGTGCTCTCGGCGCCGAAGAACTCCTCGATGACCTCCGGCGGGATCTCCTCGTAGGGGAGGTGCCCGTACTCCTCGATGAGCGGCCGGGTCACCGCGAGGACCTCCTGGACCTTCGTGCCGAGGGTGACGGTGTGCGCCTCACCGGTCCAGGTCTGGCGGAAGGTGATGGTGTCGCCGGGGTGCGCCTGGATGTGATCGGGGAAGTAGCGGATGAACTGCGTGGCGAACTCGTCGTGGTCGTAGTCGATGAGGACGCTGGCCGTGTCCGCGTCCGCCGAGGTGCACCCGGCGACGCTGATGACGGCTGCGACCCCCAGCAGCGCCAGCCGTGTCCACCGTGTGGATCCACCGTGTGCGTCCATGCGCCCTCCCCCTCCAGCCGGGGACCGGTCGGTCCGAGATGCCGGCGTACGGCGGACCCGCGTCCGACGCACCGGGGGAGATGGTGACCCGGCAGGCGTTACGGGAGCGCTACGAGCCGCTGACCTCGTCGACGACCGGCGGGACGACCTGGCCGGCGGCGGGGTCCCAGCGCCCGTAGGCCGCGTCGACGACGACCTCCGCGGTCGCCATCTGCTGGGCGAGCCAGGTGCGCGATCGACGCTGCACCTCGTGGGCGCGCATCTCCTCGTCGAGGTCCTCGCCCTCGGTCGCCTCGTCGGTCAGGTGCTCGCCGACGAGGTGGAGCAGGGCGAGGGCGTGGAGCTCCTCGTCGAGGTGCTCCTCGGGCACGCCGGTCGCGGCCATCTGCTCGGCGAAGGCGTCCTCGCCGCCGACGGTGTCCTCGAGCTGGGTGCGCGCGGCTGCGACGTCGTCGTCGCTCGCCTCGAGACCCATGGTCTCCGCGCCGTCGAGGACGACCTGCCGCATGATCAGGCCGGACAGCGTCCGTGCGGCGAGCACCTCCTCGATCGTCTCCGGGTCGTCCTCGAGGTCGACCTGGATCGCCGGGTTCTGTTTCGCGATCTCCACGCGCTCGTCGACGGCGGCGGCAGCGATCTCGGCGCCGTTGACGGTCGCGGCGACCCCGTCGGGCAGGTCGGCGGCCTCGACCGCCTCGGGTGGGGTCGGGTCGTCGTCGGCCGGCGTCTCCGTCTCCGTCGTGTCACAGGCGACGAGGACGAGGAGCAGCGCGGCGAGGGCGGCGAGCAGACGGGCGGACACGGCGGACGGCCTCCGGAGGATCGGGGGACCCGCGGTGCGGGTCGGCGAGCCATCAGGGTGCCGCAGGTCTCCCCGGCGCGCAGCGACCGCGGCGACGACCGATCTCACCGTCTCCCGGGGTCCAGGAGTCGGTCGACGTCCGCGGGGTCCACGCGGACCGGTTGGCCGACCTCGTCGAACCCGCGGTCCGGCGAGACGAGGGTGTCGATCCCCTCCTCCCGGCAGGTCGCGACGTGGACGAGATCGCGGGCGGTGAGTGCGGGGTGGTCGCGGACGAGCTGCGGCATCCTCGCCATGACGTCGTGTGTGACGGGTACCACGGGACCGAACACGTCGAGGGCGTTGCGGGCCATCGCGGCCCCCAACTCGCCTTCGCGCAGGGCGCTGAACCGGTGCAGGATCTCCTGGATGACCTCGGCTGAGGTCACGGCGTCGATCTCGCCGTCGACCACCGCTCGCAGGATCCGCTGGCACGGCGCACGGAGGGGATGATCCCGACCACCCGCGTACATGATGACAGCGGTGTCGATGAAGGCGCTCACCCGGAGGCGCCTCGGGCGATCTCCTCCTTCATCCGTTCCCAGTCGTCCACCGGCGCCTCGAGCTGCTCCAGCTCGTCGAGCGCCTCGCGGGGGGACCGGCCGCCGGACGTCGTGTAGGCGTCGATCGCCTCACGGATCAGCGCGCCGAGCGATACGCCCCGCTCAGCGGCGGTCCGCTCCAACCGACGTCGCTGCTCGGGGGAGAGCAGCACCTGGGTCCGTTCCGTCAACATGCGCATAGTATAACCTGCGCATATCGGTTACGCCCAGCCGAGGTCGTGCAGGCGCTCGTCGTCGATGCCGACGTGGTGGGCGAGCTCGTGGACCACGGTGATGTACACCTCGTCGACCAGCTCGGCCTCGTCGCGGCAGAAGCGGCAGAGGGGCAGGCGGAAGACGCGGATCACGTCGGGGGCGACCCCGCCGTAGTCCTCACGCTCCGGCAGCGGGATCCCCTCGTAGATGCCGAGGAGGTCGGGTTCGTCCTCGTGCTCGTCCTCGACGATGACGACGACGTTGTCGAACTTGTCGGTCAGCTCCGGGGGGAGGTCGTCGAGCGCGACGTCGACGAGCTCCTCGAAGCGCTCCCAGGGGATCGGATCCATCGCCGCGACCGGCTCCTCGTCGTGGGTCGCGGCCACGGTAGCCGCGGTCCCCGGAGGCGGTCGGGTGGCGGCTGGACGTCCCTCGGGCCACGGCCGGCGGTCGCTACGCTCGCCGGTCATGTCCACCTCCGGACGCTCCGATCCCCCGGACCCACGCGCCCCCGGCGCGCGGCCGGCGCTCGGGGCGACCCTGCTCGTCGCCCTCGGGGTGGTCCTCGGCGGGCAGCTGCTGCGCGTCGCGTTCCCGATGCTCGGCTGGTACCTGCGCGACACCGTCGGGATCCCGGTCCTCTCGCTCCTGCCGTACGCGCTCGGCCCGTTCGTGCTCGTGTTCGCCGTCCCGCTGCTGATCCGGATCGCACGACCGCGTGGCGCGCTGCTCGTCTCGGGGGTCGGGCTCGCCGCGGTCCGGGTCGTCGAGCAGGTCGTGGCCGACCCCGAGCTGAAGCTGTGGGCGTCGCTCGCCGGGATCACCCTGTTCCTCTGGCTGCTGTCGCTGGCCGCGACCCGCAGCCGCCCGGCGACCGTCTTCGGCGTCGTGCTCGGCCTCGCCGTCGACACCGCCGTGCGCGGGCTGTCGGCCACCGTGGACCTGTCCTGGGCGAGCGGCGTCTGGCCGACCGCGCTCGTCGTCGTGCTGTCCGTCTGCCTCGGTGTGCTCGTCGTCGCCGCGGTCGGACCGCCGAAGAGCCTGGCCGAGCGCGGCGCGTGGCTCGGTCTGCCCGGCGGGCACTCGCCGCGGTCCGGGCTGTCGCTGATCGGCCTCGGGCCGCTCCTCGTGCTGCACTGGCTCGTGCTGCAGAACCAGGGCTGGATCGCGACGCAGACCGGCTGGGACTGGCCGGCGGCACTCGCGCTGATCACCGTCGGCAACGTCGCCGCGCTGCTCGCCGCCGCGTCGGCTCTGCCCCGCGAGAGCCACGGGGAGCTCGCCGCGCTCGCCGGCTTCGTGCTGCTCGGCGTGGCGGCGCTCGCGACCCAGACCGGCCCGGTCTTCGCCGGCGTCGCGCTGATCGGCCTCGTCGCGACCGGCCCCTACCTCGTGGCGATCGTGGCGCCCCCCGACCCGGCGCGACCGGGGGGCGTGCCGACCGGCCTCTGGGTCGCCGTCGGCGGGCTGCTGCTGGTCATCCCGATCTTCGCCTACTACGCGTCGCTCGACCTCGCGCTGCCGTTCGGCCAGACCGAGGTCCGTGCCGCGCTCGGCGTGCTGATCGCGCTCACCGCGCTCGCGGCGGTCGACATCCCCGCGGTCGGCACCGGCCGGGACTGGCGCCCCGGGGCGCTCGCCGCCGCGCTGCTCGCCGTCCCGGTCGCGGTCGCCTTCCTCCACCCGGCGCCCGACCCGGACGCGCCGGCTCCCGACGGCTGGCCGGTCACCGTGATGACCTACAACGTGCACTCGGGCTACTCGGTCGAGGCGACGCTCGCCCTCGAGCGCACCGCCCAGGCGATCGAGGGCTCCGGCGCGGATGTCGTCGGCGTGCAGGAGGCCGCCCGCGGCTGGCTGATGGACGGATCCCCGGACGTCGTCGGCTGGTTGGCCCGCCGCCTCGACATGCCCCACGTCACCTTCCAGGCGACCACCGAGGACCCCCTGTGGGGCAACGCGGTGCTGAGCCGCTACCCGATCGTCGAGGAGGACGCGGACACCCTGCCGCTCATGGGGACGCTGGTCCGGCGCGGCTACCAGGAGGTCGTCCTCGACCTCGGCGGCGGTGAGGTGCTGAACGTCTTCCACACGCACCTCCACCACGAGGCGGAGCAGCTCGACGAGCTGCACCTGGCCCAGCTCGAGGTGATCCT
>CAZADJ010000151.1:0-6746 GCA_964483845.1 uncultured Actinomycetota bacterium
GCGCGCCCGAGCACGTGCGGGGCGGTCGGCAGCGGCAACCAGCCGGGCGCGAACCGGAACCGGTCGATCTCGACGATATCGAAGCCGGCGTCGCCGATCGCCTCCGCGGTATCCCTTGACACGTGGCAGCCGCCGGTGAACCGCGGCCAGACCGTGCGGTCCAGCAACGACTGGAACCGGGCGAGCCCGGTCGTCCCGGCGCGGACGTGCTCGTAGAACCGCAGCTCGCCACCGGGACGGAGCACCCGCTGGATCTCGGCCAGCGCCGACCGCACGTCGGGGACGGAGCAGAGCACGATGGAGGTCACGGCCGCGTCGAAGGCACCGTCGTCCGCCGGCAACCGATCGGCGACGCCGTCGACCACCCGGACCGGAACGGGCGCGGCGCGCGCCGCCTCCTCCGCCCGCGCGCGCAGGTACGGCTCCGGCTCGACCGCGAGCACCGCCTCGACGTCGGCGGGGTAGTGGGCCAGGTTCAGCCCGTTCCCGCACCCCACCTCGACGACCCGGCCACCGAGGCCGGCCAGCAGCCGGCGCCGGTGCTCCGCGACTCCCCGGTCCTCCATCGCTGCGGAGTAGCGCGTGTAGAAGCGCGCGAAGAGCGGGTTGCGGACGTCGGTCACGGCGACGCGCCGTCGGGGTCGTAGGCGGCGGTCGTACCCGTCCAGGAGAGGACGGACAGCGTCCCTTGCCGCCCGGCACCGCCGGCCACGAACAGCCGGCGGTCGAGGACCGCACTGCCTGCTCCGTGCACGCTGAGCGGTGCGGGCACGGCCTCCGACCAGCGGTCCTCCCCCGGGTGGAGCACCAGATGCCGGTCGACGATCCCGCCGCGGAGCACGGCCGGGTCCTCCCCACCGACGATGTGGATCGTCCCGTCGATGACGCCGGCGGCCGCAGCGCTCACCGGGAACGGCAGCTCGGGTCCGTCCCGCCAGGTGTCGGTCTCGGGGTCGTACACGTCCACGTCGCGCAGGACGGCTTCGTCGTGGTCGCGGCCGCCGATCGCCCAGATCTCGTCGTCGACGGCGACCACCGCGAGGTGGTGGCGGTGGCCCGGCATGGTCGCGGCCCGTGACCAGCCCCGGTCCGGCTCCCAGACGAGCACGTCGTCGGAGTCACCGGCCCCGCCGACGACGTACAGGCGACCGCCGAGAGCCACCATGCGGTGCCCGTAGCGACCCTCGGGCATCGGCTCGAGGGCGTCCCAGACCTGTGCGCCCGTCGCGAGCCGCCAGACCTCGGACATCGGTGTCCAGTCGGACGTGCTCGCCGCGCCGCCGCTCACGTACAGATCGCCGTCGATCGCGGCCGCGTCGTTGTGATGTCGCGGTGCGGGCAGCCGGGGGCCCTCCTCCCACCGGTCCGCGAACGGGTCGTAGACGCTGACGCGGTCGGAGGTCGACCCGATGCCCTCGATGCCTCCGGTGATGACGAGCTGTGGGCCGCTGCCCGGCCCGATCGTCGCGGCGGTCGACCCGACCTCGCCGCGGTCGAAGGGGAGCTCGGCGAGCAGGGTCCAGCCCTCGGCGGGTTCGGGCTGCGGGTTGGTCACCAGCAGGCCGAGGACGAGCGCGATGAGCCCGACAAGCAGGATCCCGACGCCTGCTCCGATCATGCGCACGACGCGCACGGGCCTCCCCTCGCCGGCACGGCCGCGACCATACCGTCGGGGTCGCGGTCCGAAGGGCGCGTCGTGCGTGCCCGTTGGGGCGTGGCCGGGCGGTGCGTCATACTGATCGGCACGGCATCATCTGCGCGAGGGATGGGAGTGTCCGTCGTGGTGCAGCCCGAGGCGTCGGTCGCCACCGTGTCGGGCGTGGAGTCGACCCGCCCGAAGCTCCGCGGCTGGCTGCACGCGGCGATGGTCCCGGCGGCGATCGTCGCCGGCATCGAGCTGTGGCGGGCGGCCCCGCCGGCGCTGCCGAGCCGTGCGAGCGTCCTCGTCTTCTCGGTCTCGCTCGTCGGCCTCTACGCGGTGAGCTCCCTGTACCACGTGCCGGACTGGGACGCGCGCGTCCGACACGTCCTCGCCCGCTGCGACCTCGTCATGATCAAGATCTTCATCGCGGGGACCTTCACGCCGGTCGCGATCCACGCGCTGGAGGGGGCCTGGCGGACGTGGAGCCTCGTCGTGGCGTGGGCGATCGTCGTCATCGGCGCCGCGGTGATCCTCTCCCCGCTGAAGGGGCCGCGCTGGCTCACCGCCGCCAGCTACATCGCCTTCGGTTGGCTCGGCGCGATCCCGTTCGCCAAGCTCATCGGGGCGCTCGGTTGGCAGGCGATCGGGCTCATCGCCCTCGGGGGCCTGCTGTACATGGCCGGCGCGATCGTCTACGCGCGTCGGTCGCCCGATCCCTGGCCGCGGCTGCTCGGCTACCACGAGATCTTCCACCTCTTCGTGGTCGCCGGGGCGACGGCCCACTACCTGGCGATCTGGCGCTACGTCCTGCCGCTCGGTGGCTGAAGCGGGCCGGGGCCGGCCCGGCGCGCGTCAGCGGTCGTCCACGGGCACGTAGTCGCGCTGTCCCTCGCCGACGTAGACCTGCCGCGGTCGCGCGATCGCCTGGGCGTCGTCCAGGAGGTTCTCCTGCCACTGGGCGCACCAGCCGGCGATGCGACCGATGGCGAAGAGCACCGGGAACATGTCGACCGGGAACTCCATCGCCTCGTAGATGATGCCGGAGTAGAAGTCGACGTTGGGGTAGAGGCGACGGTCGACGAAGTAGTCGTCCTCCAGGGCGGTCTCCTCCAGGGCGACGGCGATGTCGATCAGCGGGTTCTTGCCGGTGACACCGAAGACCTCGTGCGCCAGGTCGCGGATCACCTTCGCCCGCGGGTCGTAGTTCTTGTACACGCGGTGTCCGAAGCCCATCAGGCGGAACTCGCCCTGCTTCACCTTCTCGACGTACTCGGGCACCCGGTCGACGTCGCCGATCTCGTTCAGCATGTTCAGCACGGCCTCGTTCGCCCCGCCGTGCTTCGGCCCGTACAGCGCGGCGCACGCCGCGGCCGCGCACGAGTACGGATCGGCGTCCGAGCTCCCCGCGGTGCGCATGGCCGTGGCCGAGCAGTTCTGCTCGTGATCGGCGTGGAGGATGAACAGCACGTCCATCGCGCGTTCGAGCACCGGGTCCGGCTCGTACTTCAGCTCCGTCGTCTTCCACATCATGTTGAGGAAGTTGCCCGGGAAGCTGAGGTCGTTGTCGGGGTAGGCGTAGCGCAGTCCGATGCGGTGCCGGTAGGCGAACGCGGCCAGCGTGGGGAACTTCGCGACGAGGCGGACGATCTGCTTGTGGCGCACGTCCGGGTCGTTGATGCGCTTGGCCTCGGGGTAGAAGGTCGAGAGCCCACCGACGGTCCCGACCAGCACCCCCATCGGGTGGGCGTCGTGGTGGAAGCCGTCGATGAACTTCTTGATGTTCTCGTGGATGAAGGTGTGGTGGGTGATCTCGTACACCCAGTCGTCGTACTGCTGGCGGTCCGGCAGCTCGCCGTGCACGAGGAGGTAGGCGACCTCGAGGAAGCTCGACTGCTCGGCGAGCTGCTCGATCGGGTAGCCGCGGTACAGCAGCACGCCCTCGTCCCCGTCGATGTAGGTGACCTCGCTGCGACAGCTCGCCGTGTTGCGGAACCCCGGGTCGTACGACAGCAACCCGAAGTCGTCGTCCGAGACCTTGATGTCGCGCAGGTCCATCGCGTTGATCGTCCCGTCCGCGACCGGGATCTCGTAGGTCTGACCGGTGCGGTTGTCCGTGACGGTGAGCGTGTCCTTCTCGGCGTCCGTCATCCGCGCGCCTCCTTCGGGGGGACAACGACGGTAGTCGAGGTCGCCCTCCCGCGGTCCTCCGATGGGGTCCGACGGTCGTCGGCCGGTCTGGACGGAGCTGCTCCGGTGTGTGACCATCGGCGATCGATGTGCCCCGTCAACGCCTCCGCTCCGGTGATCCGGGCCCGCGACGTCCGACGCACGTTCGGGAGGACCGTCGCCCTCGACGGCGCCACCTGCGAGATCAGCGCCGGCGTGACCGGCCTCCTGGGTCCCAACGGTGCGGGCAAGACCACCCTCATCGGGCTCGTCCTCGGGCTGCACCCCCCGGATGGTGGGTCGCTGGAGGTCCTGGGGATGCCGGTCCGGGAGGCCGGGCCGCGGGTGCGCCAGCGCATCGGCTACTCCCCGGAGCACGACGCGATGCCGCCGGACGTCCGTGCCCAGGACCTCGTGCGCCACATCGCCGAGCTGCACGGCCTGCGTCGTCGGGACGCGATCGAGCGGGCCAGCTCGACGCTGGCGCTCGTCGGGCTCGGCGAGGAGCGCTTCCGCCCGATCGGGACCCTGTCGACCGGGCAGCGCCAGCGGGTCAAGATCGCGCAGGCGATCGCGCACGACCCCGACCTGGTCCTCCTCGACGAGCCGACCGACGGTCTCGATCCGCTGCAGCGGGACGAGATGCTCGCGCTGATCCGGCGCGTCGGCCACGAGCTCGGCCTCGACGTCATCATCTCCTCGCACCTCCTCGACGAGGTCCAGCGGGTCTGCGACGCGGTGGTGGTGCTGCGCGAGGGACGCGTCACCGCGACGCGTCGGCTCGCCGAGCGGCGCCCGGGCGAGGAGGTGCTCGTCGAGGTGGACGGCGACGCGGACGCGCTCGCCGACCGGCTGCGTGAGCGGGGCGTCGGCGTCGGACGGGGCTCGACACCGGCGACGCTGGTCGTCGGGGGCGGCGACGAGGCGCTCGACGTGCTCCGTGACGTGCTGGCGGAGACCGGCGTCGGCCTGCGCCGGCTGCAGCCCCGGGCCACATCGCTCGCGGATCTCCTGGCCGGGACCGCCGCCGATGGCTGAGGCGAGGATCATCGACCGGGGCTACCGGCGTTTCGACGGGGAACGCCGGGGGACCGGGGCGGCCGTCACCGCGCTGGTGCGGCACACGGTGCAGCGCCTGCTCGGCCTGCGGCGCCGCTTCCGCCACAAGATCCTCCCGCTCATCGTCGCGGCGATCGCCTACCTCCCGGCGGTGGTCTTCCTCGGTGCGGCGGCGATCCTGCCCGGCGAACTGGCCGGGGCGGTCCTCCCCGGGCACGAGGACTTCACGCCGTTCATCATCACCGCGATGCTGCTCTTCGTGGTGTTCGTCACCCCGGAGGCGCTCTGTCCCGACCGCCGCCACGGCACGCTCGCGCTGTACCTCTCGTCGCCGCTCGACCGTGGTCGCTACCTCGCGGGGAAGGCCGCCGCGGTCACCGCGGTGCTCCTCGTGGTGACCCTGGGTCCGCCCCTCCTGGTGCAGGTCGGCTACGTGCTCGTCGGGTTCGTCCCGACGGGGTGGGGGGCCGCGGCCGACCTGGGGCGGGTCGTCGCCGCCGGGACGGTGCTCGCCGTCGCCTACGGCGCCGTCGGTCTCGCCGGCGCGAGCTTCACCGACCGTCGGGCGTTCGCCGCCGCGGGGACGTTCGTCGCGCTGCTCCTGGCCCGCATCGCCTCCGGGATGGCCGTCGTGGCCCTCGACGCCCCGAGCTGGTTGTACGTCGTGGACGTGGGCCGTGTCCCGGCGGAGCTGGCGCAGCGCATCCACGGCTCGTCCGGCGACCTCGGGATGGTCGCCACGCCGACCCTCGCGGTGGCGGCCGCGACGTGGACCGGCGCCCTCGCCGCGCTCGTCTGGGTGCGCTACCGGCGTCTCACGGTGACGAGGTAGCGGGGTGGGAGCGGTGGACGCTCGCCCGGAGGTCCGGATCGCGGTCCGTGACCTGTCGAAGTGGTACGGGGACGTGGTCGCCCTCAGCGGCGTCGGCTTCGACATCGGCCCGGGCACGACCACGGTGCTCGGGCCGAACGGCGCCGGCAAGTCGACGCTGCTCCGACTGCTGGTCGGCCTGGCGCGCCCGTCGGGCGGGACGGTGAGCGTGTTCGGCGGCGACCCGCGACGGGACGCTTCCCTGTTCGCCCGCATCGGCTTCGTCCCCGAGGACGACGCCCTCTTCCACGCCTTCGACGCCGCCACCCACGTGGCCGAGCTGGGTCGCGCACGCGGCGTTACCGGGTCGCGCGGGGCCGCACGCGCCGTGCTCGAGCGCCTGGGCCTCGATGCGGACGACGACCGGCCCATCGCCACCTACTCGCGCGGGATGCGACAGCGCGTGAAGCTCGCTTCCGCGCTGGTCCACGATCCGGACGTCCTCGTCTGCGACGAGCCGTTGAGCGGGCTCGATCCCGAGCAGCGCGAGCGCACCATCACGCTGCTGCGGCAGCTCGGTGAGGACGGCCGGTGTGTGCTGGTCTCCACGCACGTGCTCGCCGAGGCGGCCCGGATCGGAGCTCGGGTCCTCGTCCTCGTCGACGGTCAGCTGGCCGCAGACGGCGACTACCGCGCCATCCGCGACCTGATGGACGATCGGCCGCGGCGGCTCCGCCTCGGCGTCGAACCAGCCCGGCCGCTCGCCGCGTCGCTCCTCGACGCCGGGCTCGTCGACACGGTCGAGATCGTCGACGACACGACGCTCCTCGTGGCCACCCGCACCGCGCTCGAGCTCGGGCGGCGTGTGGCCGCGATCGCGCGCGACGCGGGGGTCCGGCTGCGCGAGCTGGTCCCGATCGACGAGGATCTCGACAGCGTCTTCCGCTACCTGATGCGACGGTCGCCCCGGTGAGCGCCGTCTACCGCCTGCTGCTCCGCGCACAGCTCAGCCGCGGGCGGATCGTCGCGCTCGTCGTGGCGGGGCTCGTCGTGGTCGGGATCGGGGCG
>CAZADJ010000152.1:0-6689 GCA_964483845.1 uncultured Actinomycetota bacterium
TGCCCGGCTCGGGACCCGACGACGTGGAGACCGAGGCGGAGCTCCTCGTCCAGCTGGGTCGCTACCGTCGGGCCGCCGAGACCCTGGAGCGCTACCTGGAGGCCGGCGCGCCCCAGGGTCTGGAACTGGACGAGCTCGAACGTCTGGCCGTACGTGCGCGCGCCAAGATGAACTGAGCGGTCACTGGCGCGCGCGGGCGCGCAGGGCGAGGAACGCACTGCCCAGCGTCGGCACACCGATCGCGACGATCGCGGCGAGCGCCCCGGCGATCGGCGCCCAGGCGAACCCGTCGACCGTGAGGGCACGCATGCCCTCGAGCAGGTAGGTGATCGGGTTGAGGGTCGCCGCGGTCTGCAGCCACGGCGCCAGGATCTCCATCGGGACGAAGGTCGGTGCGAGGAAGATCAGGGGGAAGAACAGGATGAACGACGACTGGGTCGCCTCCGCGTTCCCGGTGCGCAGCGCGACGGTCAGCCCGATACCGGCGTAGGCCAGCCCGAACAGGAAGGCCAGCGCGATCAGGACCGCCGTGCCCAGCACCCACCCGGCGGCCATCTCCATGCCGTACAGGGCGGCGACGGCCAGCACGATCAGCGTCTGCATCGCGACGCGTGTGCCGTCGACCGCGAGCCGTGACAGGAGGATCGAGGTGCGGCTGATCGGCGCGAGGAGCAGCTTGTCGAAGTACCCGGACTCGATGTCCTCGACCACGATGAACCCAGCCGCGTTCCCGATGGACGCGACCGCCATCAGGACCGGCACCGGGACGAAGAACGCGACGTAGTCCCGGGTGGGGAACTCGGGGAGGTTCACCACCTCCTGGAGCGCGGCGACGTTCACGACCAGGAAGAAGATCGGGATCACCAGCGGCGGGATGATGCGGCTCGGCTGGCGCAGGGTGACGAGCATCCCCCGGCGGTACAGCGGCCACAGGTCGTGGCGGAGACGCGACCGTGGCTCGAGGTGGCCGGTGGGGGCGCTGACTGCGGACATGTCTCGTCCTCGTGCTCGGGGATGATCGTGGGTGGTGCGGGTCAGCCGGCCGGCGCGGGTTCCTCGTCGGCTCCCTCGAGGCGGTGGCCCGTCGCGCGGAGGAAGACGTCGTCGAGGGTCGGCCGGTGCAGGGCGATCTCGACCAGGCCGACGCCGTCCTGGTCGAAGGCACGCACGATCCCGGGGATCGCCTGGGCCCCGCGGCGCACGAACGCGGCGAGCGCGCCGCCGTCGTCGGCCACGCCGGCCACCCCGTCGTGCCGCTCCAGGATGCTCCGCGCCGCCTCGCGATCGTCGTCACCGACGGTGACGCGCACGATGTCCTCGGCGATCTCCGACTTCAGGTCGCCGGGCTCGCCCTCGACGACCAGGCGTCCCTCGTCGATGATGACGAGTCGGTCGGCGAGCGCGTCGGCCTCCTCCATGTACTGCGTCGTCAGCACGACGGTCGTGCCGGCGGCGTTCATGCGTCGGACCTCCGCCCAGACGGCCTCGCGGGACGCCGGGTCCAAGCCGGTGGTGGGCTCGTCGAGGAACAGCAGCCGCGGACGGTGCACGAGCCCGGCGGCGAGATCCAGCCGCCGCTTCATCCCCCCGGAGTAGGTCGCGATGCGCCGGTCGGCCGCGTCGCGCAGCCCGACGACCCCGAGGAGCTCGTCGGCGCGTACCGCGGGATGGGCCACCGCGTAGAGGCTGGCCTGCAGCCGGAGGAACTCGCGACCGGTCTGCAGGCCGTCCAGGCCGGCATCCTGCAGCGCGACCCCGATGGACTCGCGGACGCGGTGGGGGTCGACGGTGACGTCGTAGCCGCCGACGCGGACCGTCCCGGAGGTCGGGGCCAGCAGCGTCGTCATGATGCGTATCGTCGTCGTCTTCCCGGCGCCGTTCGGACCGAGGAAGCCGAGGATCTCGCCCTCCTCGACGGTGAGGCTCACCCCGTCGACCGCGCGGATGCCGCCCTCGTAGACCTTCACGAGGTCGCGTACCTCGACGACCGCCACGATCTCCTCCACCACGCGGGAACGACCACGGGAGGGTACGGGAGCGCGCCCGCTGACCCACCAGCACCGGCCGGCGTCCGCTCGGTGGCAGCGGTAGCGTGGATCTCCCGAGGATCACGAGAGGACCGGCGTGGCAGCGCCAGACGGGCAGGGGCCCGACGCGGCCGCGACCTGCCCCGCCTGCGCGCACCACCTGACCGACGGCGCCCGCTTCTGTCCCACCTGCGGCGAGCTCGTTCCGGGTGCCGACATGCGTGGCGCCGAGGTGCCGCGCTGGCGGCGCTACGTGGTCCCGCTGCTCGCCGCCGCGGCCGTCCTCACCGTCGTCGCCTTGGGAGCACTGCTCGTGGTGCGCGGGCCCGACGCCCTCCTACCGACCGCCGCGCCGACCCCCGAGCCCACGCCGGACCCGGCCATCTCCACGTGGTGGTCGGTGACCGGGGCCGGCAACCCGGCCCGACCGCTGGTCACGCAGCTCGTGCCGACCGATCACGGTGTCGTCGCCGCCACCGACACGGTGCTGTGGCTCATCGGCACCGAGGGCGAGATCGTCTGGGAGCGGCGCCTGCCGACGGGCATCGCCGACGGGCCCGTCGCCACCGGCGAGGTCGTCGCGGTGCGCCACGGCGGTGGACTCACCGGCGTGGACATCGTCACCGGGACGACCCGCTGGTCCGCTTCCGTGGACGGCGAGACGGCACTCACCGGATCGCCGCACGCCGTGCTCGCCCACGACGTCGACGACGCCCGGCTCGCGGCCCTGGACGCGCGCAGCGGCACGCCCCGCTGGGACGTCCCGTTCCGCGGCGAGGTCACCGACGCCGACGACCGTCTGGTGCTGGCGATCGCCGAGGGGGACGACGAGCGTCGGCTCCTCGCGCTGGACCTGGCATCCGGCGAGGAGCGCTGGAGCGTCCCGGTCGCCGGTGCCGCTCCAGCCGTGCGGGCCGCCGCGGTCATCGCTGACGACGCGATCGTGGTCGTCGGGGACGGGCAGGGCGAGCTGTCCGGGTTGGACCGCGCCAGCGGCGAGCTCCGCTGGACCGCGCCCGTCACCCGCCGCGGCGACGTCGTCGAGGTCACGGCCGGCGGCCTCGTGGTCGTGCAGGAGCGGTCGCGGAGCTACGTCGCCCTCGACGTCCGCACCGGACAGGTCGCGTGGTTCAACGAGCACCTCGTCATCGGCCCGGAGGAGCTGGAGGTCGGTCGCACGACCGCGGTCTCGGTCACGGCGGACAACCAGCTCACGGCGATCTCGCTGGCCGACGGCGTCACGCTCTGGCGCGTACGGCGACCCCCGGCCGGCCAGGTGGCGGTCACCGGCGATCTCGCCGTGCTGACGGACGGGGAGGGACAGGTGACCGGGGTGGACCCGGCATCCCGTGCGAGCCGGTGGTCCACCTGGCTGCCGCCTGCCGGGCGCGGTGGGATCGCCGCCGACGACGACGTCGTGGTCCGCACCACCGCGACCAGATCCACGGTCACCGCGCACGAGGGGGACAGCGGGACGGTCCGCTGGTCGCGGCGCCTGCCCAGCCCCTCGCTCACCCAACCGAGCGTCGACGCCGGGCTGGTGGTGGTCCGCCGCGCCGTCGATCGCCCCGACGACGCCTTCCCCGACGGCATCGCCGTCACGGCCTTCGACGCCCGTGACGGTGCGACGCTGTGGGAGGTACCGGGCAGCGGCGCCGAGCGTCCGCGCTGGCCGCCCGCGCTCCACCCGGCGAGCGTCGCGTGGCTCGGCCAGACCGCGCCCACCATCACCGGAGACACCGTGGTGGAGGCCGCCGGTCGACAGGTCCGGGCGCTGGAGGCCACGGACGGGGAGCTGCGCTGGGAAGCGGAGCTGGCAGGCGACGTCCACGCACCGGCCACGATCACCGGTGACCTCGTCCTCGTCGGTGACCTCTCCGGCGAGGTCACCGCCCTCGACCGTGCGCACGGCCACGTCCGCTGGCGTTTCACCGCCGACGGGCCGATCTCGACCTCACCCGGCGTCGCGGACGGACGCGTGATGGTCGGGACAGACGACGGCGCCGTCCACCTGCTGGACACGCAGGGCGAGGAGCGCTGGCGACGCCACCTCGACGCCCCGGTGCGCTTCGAACCGGTCGCGGCCGGCGACGTGATCGTCGCGGTCGGATCCGAGATCGCCGCGCTCGACCGTGATGACGGAACGACGCGCTGGACGCTGTCCCACGGCATGACCCTCTCGGGTCCGCCGACGGCGGGCCACGGCGGCCTGCACCTCGGACACGTGCACGGCGGTGTCGTGACGGTCGAGCCGACCTCCGGCGACATCGTCACGCAGCTCGTGCTGCCCGCCGCCATCGGCCACGGTCCCGCGGGCGGCGACGGCCTGACCTTCGTCATGACCGTCACCGGCGAGATCCACGCGATCGGCCCGCGCGCCGGCGGTGACGTGGACTGGCCGCTGCCACCCATCGGGGGGCGGTGGTAGGCGGTGCGCGCCCGACACGTCTTCGTCGTCGTGGCCGTGGCCGTGGCGGCGCTGCTCGCGGCGGGGTTCCTCCTCGAGCAGCGCGACGACGGCTCGCAACCCGCGGCCCCCGAGGAGCCGGCCGCGGCGTCGCTCGGTCACGTTCGCTGGACCGCGGTGGCGAGCGAGCTCGGCGTGAGCGGCGCCCCCCGGCAGATCGGTGCGGTCGGGGCCGACCTGTTCGTCGTCCGCATCGACGGCTCCCTGTGGGGCTTCGACGCGGCCGACGGTGCGGTGCGCTGGATCCGGCCGCTGACGACCGGACTGGTCGCCAGGACCATCGGGGACGTCGACCTCGTCCCGGTCACGACCACCGCCGCGGAGGGCATCGCGGTCACCGCGGTCGACCCCGGCACGGGGCGCACCCGGTGGGTGGCCCACGTCCCGGACGTGGAGCGGATCGACGCGTTCGACGCACCGAGCGACGCGGCGGCCGCGGGCAACGAGCCGGGCTCCGGCCCGCGGGTGGTCGGCACCCCCGGCGCCGTCCTCGTTCGCACCCCCGACGGCGAGCTCCTCGGCCTGGACGACGCCACCGGCGACCGCCGCTGGTCAGCGGACCGCCCGGGCGTGATCGTCGCCGCGGACCGTGAGCTCGCGCTGCTCATCGAACCCCCACCGGAGCAGGTCCACGATCCGCTGGAGCGGCCTCCCGACGACGCGGGCCCCGGGGTGCTCCACGCTCTGGAGCAGTCCGACGGCGAGGTCCGCTGGTCGGTCGACTTGCCGACCGGCGCGGCGGACACGGGGCTGATGGCGGTGATCGTCCCGGGGGGTGACGTCATCGCCGCCGACGGTGACGGGGCGGTCCGTGGACTCGCGCGCGGCTCCGGCGAGGTGCGGTGGGAGCGGACCGGGATCCGGCGGGGCTCGACCCTGGCGCTCGTGGCCGACGCGGACACGATCGTCACGCAGGACCGCTCGCGGATGTTCGTCGGGCTCGAGGCCGACACGGGTTTCGTGCGGTGGCGTCACGACTGGCTCGTCCCGGGGCCGACCGCGCTGCTCACCGCGGAGCGGCGCGTGGTGGTGCTGTCCGCCGATGATCGGCTCGCGGTCCTCGGGGTGGACCACGGGACGCGCATCTGGGAGGAGGAGCTCCCGGTCGACACCGCGCTCGCCGCCGGGACCGACGTCGCGCTGATCGCCGACCGACGCGGCCGCCTCAGCGGCTTGGACCTCGCGCGCGGTGCCGTCCGCTGGGAGACGCAGCTGCCCCTCGGGGGTCGCCTCGCCCTCGCGACAGACGATGACGGCAACCTCTACTGGCGCAGCCCGGTGCGCGGAGCGGTCGCCAGCCCCGACCCGCTCGATGGACGGCAGCGGTGGTTGGTCGCCCTGTCCGGCGCCTCCGCGGGCGAGCCGCGCGTCGCGGGCGGGCGGCTGGTGATGCACCACGCGACCGTCCCCGACGACTGGCGGGGACGGCGGGCGCCGGGGACCGTGGTCTCGAGCCTCGACCGCGACACCGGCGAGACCGTGTGGGAGGTGGCCACGGAGCCGGAGGAGACGAGCGACGACGATCTCCCGTCCCCGGTCGCCATCGACGTCGAGCGCGACCGTGTGGTCGTCGCCGTGGGGCGCAGCATCCGGGCCCTCACCCACGGGGACGGGCACGAGCGGTGGGCGACGAGCATCGAGCACCCGGTCGCCGTCGGGCCGGTGCGCGTCGCCGACGCCGTGGTGGTGGCCGACCGCCGCGGGGTGCTCCACGCGGTGGGGCTGGACGGCGGGGCTGCTCGCTGGTCGACCGCGCTCGACGGCCGCGCCCAGCACGTGGTCGGCCGGACGGACGCGACCCTCCTCGTGACCACCGACACGGGTTCGGTCGCCACGGTCGACGGGCGCACGGGGACGCTGACGTGGTCGGCGGACGTCGGCGGGCCGGCGAGCCACCGGCCGACCGTCGCCGACGGGACCGTCGTCGTGGCCGTGGGGGCCGCCGTCGTCGGGTTGGACGCGGCCGACGGGTCCGAGCTGTGGCGGACCGGGCTCCGCGCACCGCTGGCGGGAGCGCCGGCGGTGATCGGTACGACCGCGTTGATCGCGACCACCGACGGGACGGTCACGGCGCTGAACGCCGCCGACGGAGCGATGGTCGAGCAGCACATCCTGCGGCCGATCGGGGCCGGTCCCGTCGTCGGTGGCTCGATCACCTACGTCGTCTCCGTCGACGGCGAGATCCACGCGCTCGC
>CAZADJ010000153.1:0-3140 GCA_964483845.1 uncultured Actinomycetota bacterium
CTCGGCGAGTACCGCCTGAAGGGCTTCGAGGAGCCCGAGCTCCTCCACCAGCTCGTCGCCCCGGGCCTCCCCGACGGGTTCGCGCCCTTGGATGCGGCGACGAGCGCGGCGCGGGAGCGGCTCGAGGACGCTCGCGCCGTCGCGGTGCTGCCCTTCGAGACCGTCGGTGAGAGCCGCGAGGCGCGCTTCCTCGCGGTCGGGCTCCACAACGACCTGCTCACCGAGCTGTCCAAGGTCCCCGAGCTGACGGTGATCAGCCGCACCTCGGTCCTCGGCTACCGCGACACCGACCGGTCGACCCGGCAGATCGCCCGGGAGCTGGGCGCCGGAACGCTCGTCGAGGGCGCGCTCCAGTGCGTCGGCAGCCGGGTGCGCCTGACCGTCCAGCTCGTCGACGGCACCGAGGACGTCCACCGGTGGGCGGAAAGCTACGACCGCGAGCTCACCACCGAGGACCTCTTCGCCATCCAGACCCAGCTGGTGGCGCAGATCGCCGGATCGCTCCACGCGGAGCTCACGCGCGAGGTGGAAGCGGTGGCGGGCGCACCACCGACCGCGGACCTCGAGGCCTACCGGCTCGCCGCCGAGGGCCGTCAGCACGTCGACCTCAGGACCACGGACGGCTTCCTCCAGGCGATCGAGCTCTTCGAGCAGGCGCTCGAGCGGGACCCCGGGTACGTGACGGCGTGGGTGGGCCTCGCGGACGCGCTCGCGCTGATGGAGGACTACGGCTCCGGTCACACCGAGGAGCTGCTCGCCCGCGCCGAGCGGGCGACACGGCGGGCGCTCGAGCTCGACCCGGAGGCCGCCGCCGCGCACGCGTCCCTCGGGCTGGTCCATATCGCGCGCCAGGACGGACCGGCCGCGGTCCGCGAGCTCGAGCACGCCATCCGGCTGCAGCCGAGCTACGCCGACGCACACAACTGGCACAGCTGGGTCTCCCTGCTCATCGGCCGTCCGCGAGCGGGCCTGGAGAGCGCCGTTCGCGCCGTGGAGCTCGACCCGCGCTCCGCTGAGCCGATCGACCACCTCTCCCTCGGCCACACCGCCACCGGGGATCCGGAGAGGGGGGCGGACGAGGCGCAGCGAGCCCGACGGCTCTCGCCGGCGTTCACCACCGCCGCCTTCTACGAGGGGATCGCCCGCTACGAAGCGGGCAACTACGAGGCTGCGCGGGCCACGCTGGAGCCGTTGACTGCGGCGGCCGACGGCGGGCTCCGGGTGCCGTGGGCCGGACACGGACCCGACGCGACGCTCGCGCTCGCACTCATCGGCCTCGACCGCGCCGACGAGGCGCGGGAGATCCTGCACACGATCGACGGGCAGCGTGACCCGTTCGCCGTCGGCTTGATCCGCCTCGCCATGGGCGAGGACGACGAGGCCGCCACCGCGTTCGCCGAGGTCGGCGAGATGACGCCCTGGCCGTGCCTCGCCGTCCACCACTTCTACCGACAGGTCTGGCGCCGGGTCGCCGGGACCGACGTGCACCGGGAGCTGGTCCGTGCAGCGCACCGCAGCTGGAAGATGGTGTCCGGCGGTGGCTGAGACCGTGGCGTTCCTCTTCTCGGATGTGGCCGGATCGACCCGGTTGTTGTCGCAGCTCGGGGCGGGCGCCTACGCGGACGTGCTGACCACCTACCGCGACGTCGTCGAGACGGCGGTGACCGCCGAGGGCGGGCGGGTGGTCGATCGTGAGGGCGATGGTCTCTTCCTCGTCCTGCCCACCGCAGCCGGCGCCCTGCGTGCCGCCGCAGCGGCCCAGCGGGGCCTCGGCAGCATCTCCTGGCCAACCGGTGCGGATGTGGCGGTGCGCATGGGCGTGCACGCCGGCGAGGCACACGCGTACGACGGTGGCTACGTCGGACTCGACATCCACCGGGCGGCGCGCGTGGGCGCGCTCGCACGCGGTGGGCAGGTCCTCGTCTCCGAGGCCGCCCGGCTCCTCGCCGGCGACGACCTGGACGAGGATCTGCACCTCCGCGATGTCGGCGAGCACGAGCTCAAGGGCCTCGAGCACCCCGAGCGCATCCACCAGCTCATCGCGCCCGGCCTCCGGGACGACCTCCCGGCCCCACCGGAGATCGCCGCGACATCCGGCGAACGCCTCGATGAGACGCGCTCGTTGGCGATCCTGCCGTTCCAGGTGGTCGGCGGCGGTGAGGAAGCCGAGCTCCTCGCTGCGGGCCTGCACAACGACCTGCTGACCGAGCTCTCCAAGGTCCCCGAGCTCTCGGTCATCAGCCGTACGTCCGTCGTCGGCTACCGCGACACGGACCTACCGATCCCACAGGTCGCCCGGAAGCTCAACGCCGGCACCGTCATCGAGGGGGCCGTCCAGAGCGCCGGTAGCCGCATCCGCCTGAGCGTCCAGGTCATCGACGGGATCAACGACGTGCACCGCTGGGCCGAGGCCTACGACCGCGAACTGACCACCGAGGGTCTCTTCGACATCCAGTCCGAGCTCGCTGCCCAGATCGTGGAGTCGCTGCACGCTGAGCTCGCACCGGACCGAGCCGCTGCGGCCGGTGCGCCCGTGACCGCGGATCTCGAGGCCTACCGCCTCGCCGCCCGAGGACGCCAGCAGCAGAACCTCAAGACCGAAGAGGGTTTCCTGCGCGCGATCGAGCTGTTCGAGCAGGCGATCGAGATCGACCGCGAGTACACCGACGCCTGGATCGGCCTGGCCGACACCCTCATCAACATGGAGGAGTACGGCTACGGCGACCGCGGGGAACTGCTCGGCCGGGCGGAGACCGCGGTGGGCCGGGCGCTGGAGCTGGCCCCTGCGTCCGCCGGTGCGCACAGCTCCCTCGCGCTCCTGCACATCACGCGCCAGGACGGCCCCGCGGCGGTGCGGGAGCTCGAGCACGCCATCCGCCTGCAACCCAGCTACGCCGACGCACACAACTGGCACGCCTGGGTGAGCCTCATCCTCGGCCGCGGCGACGCCGGCCTCGAGAGTGCGCGGCGGGCGGTCGAGCTGGACCCGCTGTCCGCCGAGCCGGTCAGCAACCTCGCCTTGTCGTTCCTCGCCACCGGCCGGCCCGAGGAGGCCCTCGTCGAAGCACGACGTGCACACGAGCTCTCGCCGTTCACGACCGCAGACCTCCTCGCGGGACTCGCCCTGTACGACCTCGGGC
>CAZADJ010000153.1:3240-6627 GCA_964483845.1 uncultured Actinomycetota bacterium
GCCGTGCTCGGACCGGCCGACGACGGCTTCGACGAGGCGCGGAGGATCTGGAACGCGCGGCTCGACGCGCGCCCCGATCTCATCGCCTCCTGCCGCGACGCCGATGACGTCGCCGCGGCGGTCGCCCACGCCCGCGCGAACGGCCTGGCCATCACCGTCAAGGGGGGCGGTCACTCGTACGCGGGGAAGTCGGCGGCTGACGGTGGGGTCCTCATCGACCTGTCGGGGATGGACCGCATCGAGGTCGATCCCGCCGCGAGGAGGGTGACCGTCGGCCCGGGAGCCACGTGGGCGCAGGTCGACGAGGCGACCCAGGCGCACGGGCTGGCGACGACCGGCGCGACGGTCTCGTTCGTGGGCGTGGCCGGGTTCACGCTCGGTGGCGGGACGGGCAACCTGTCACGCGCGCAGGGGTTCGCCGCCGACAACCTGCTCGCAGCGGACGTCGTCACCGCCGACGGACGGCAGGTTCGAGCGTCCGACGACGAGCACCCCGACCTCTTCTGGGCGCTGCGCGGCGCCGGCGCCAACTTCGGGATCGTCACGTCCTTCGAGCTCCAGCTGCACGAGGTCGGGCCGGAGGTGCTGACCGGCCAGGTCATCTACCCGTTCGACGGGGCCGGGGAGATGCTGCGGACCTACCGCGGGTTCATGGCCGACGCGTCCGACGGGATGCAGTGCTACGCGTTCATGTTCCGCATCCCCCCGGTGGAGCCGTTCCCGGAGGAGGCCCACGGGGAGCCCGCGCTCGACTTCGTCGTCTTCCACCGCGACCCCGAGGCGATCGCGGCGGTCCAGCCGCTGCGTGAGCTGGGCGAGCCGATCCTGGACGCCGTGGCTCCCGCGCCGTACACGGTCGCCCAGCAGGCCTTCGACGCGAACCTGCCCGAGCGTCAGCGCTACTACACCAGGGCGCACGACCTCGCCGAGGTGCCCGACGGGGCGATCGACACCATCACGGACCACGTCCCGGAGATGCGCGGTGGGTTCACCTCGGCGTACTTCGAGCCGATGGGCGGCGCGATAGCGCGTGTCGACCCGGGGGCGACCGCCGTCGGGAGCCGGCGCACGGCCGCCTACTCGTTCCACATCCTGGCCGGCTGGATGGAGCCGTCCGAGGACGCAGCGGTCATGGAGTGGACCAGGGACTTCCACGCCGCCCTGTCGCCGCACGCGATGGACAGCGTCTACGTGAACCTCCTCGGGGAGGACGAGGACGACCGCGTGCCGGCCGTGTACAGCGACTACGACCGCCTGACCGAGCTCAAGGCCGAGTGGGACCCGGACAACGTCTTCGCCGCGAACCACAACATCGAACCTGCGGACTAGGGGCCACCTCGGTGGCTGAGACGGTCGCGTTCCTGTTCTCCGACCTCACGGGGTCCACACGGCTGCTCGCCGAACTCGGCGCTGAGACCTACGGGCGGGTGCTCAGCGACTACCGCCGGACCGTGGCGGACGCGGCGGAGGCCGAGGACGGCCGCGTCGTCGACCACGAGGGCGACGGCATCTTCCTCGCCCTGCCGACCGCCGCCGGGGCGCTGCGTGCCGCTGCCGCGGCCCAACGACGTCTCGCCGGCACCTCCTGGCCCGCCGGCGCCGACGTCGCCGCCCGCATGGGCATCCACGTCGGCGAGGCGCACCCGCACGAGCACGGCTACGTCGGGCTCGACATCAACCGCGCCGCACGGATCGGCGCGCTCGCCCACGGCGGGCAGGTGCTGCTCTCCGAAGCGGCCCGTCTCCTCGCCGCTGACGCCCTCGGGACGGCCATCCGGCTGCGCGACCTGGGTGAGCACCGCCTGAAGGGGCTCGACCGACCCGAACGGATCCACCAGCTGCTCGCTCCGGGCCTGCGGGACGACTTCCCGACGCCACGGTCGCACGCGGCCGCCCCCGACGCGAACCGGTCGCTGGCGATCCTGCCGTTCGAGGTGGTGGGCGGTGAGGACGCCGAGTTCCTCGCGATCGGTCTGCACAACGACCTGCTGACGGAGCTGTCGAAGATCCCCGAGCTGACGGTGATCAGCCGGACCTCGGTCCTCGGCTACCGCGGGACGGACGAGCCGATCCCGCGGATCGCCCGGGAGCTCAACGTCGGCACGGTGGTCGAGGGCGCCGTCCAGAGTGCCGGGCGGCGCGTCCGACTGACCGTCCAGCTCATCGACGGCATCGAAGACGCACACCGGTGGGCCGAGAGCTACGACCGCCTGCTCACCACCGAGAACCTGTTCGAGATCCAGTCCGAGCTGACGCGGCAGATCGCGGGATCGCTCCACAACGAGCTCGTCGCCCCCCAGGAGACGACCGCCGAGGGGCCTCCGACAGGAGACCTCGATGCCTACCGGCTCGCCGCGTGGGGACGCCAGCAGTTCGACCTCAAGACCGAGGAGGGCTTCCTCCGCGCCATCGAGCTGTTCGAGGAGGCGGTCGACCTCGATCCCGGGTACACCGACGCCTGGGTCGGGCTCGCCGACGCGCTCGCCCTGATGGAGGACTACGGCTACGGCGACAGCGAGGAGCTCCTGCGCCGGGCGCAGGACGCGGTCGACCGGGCGCTCGCGCTCGACGCCGACTCCGCCGGTGCCCACGCGTCCCTCGGTCTCATCCACAACACCCACCAGGACGGCCCAGCCTCCATCCGGGAGCTCGAGCGCGCCATCTCCCTCCGGCCCGGGTACGCGGACGCACACAACTGGCACAGCTGGGTCTCGCTCCTCATCGGTCGCGCCAGGGAGGGGCTGGACAGTGCCGCTCGGGGGGTGGAGCTGGACCCTCTGTCGCCCGAACCGATCCTCAACCTCTCCCTCAGCTACACCGCCACCGGCCAACCCGCGGACGGCGCGCTGGAGGCCCGCCGGGCCGCGGAGCTGTCGCCCTTCACGAGCGCCCACTTCTGCGAGGGCATCGCCCGGTACGAGCTCGGGGACCACGACGGGGCTCGGAAGGTGCTCGAACCGCTCGCGGTGCGCGCCGCCGGCACGCTCACGGTCCCGTGGGCGGGCCATGGCCCCGACGCCACGCTCGCGACGTCGCTGGTCGGTCTCGGCGCGACCGACGAGGCACGCGCGGTGCTGGCCACGATCGATGCGGACACCGACCCGTTCGCGGCCGGTCTCGTCCTCGTCGCGCTCGACGAGGTGGAGCGCGCCGCCGAGGTCTTCGGTGCTGTGTCGGAGATGAGCCCCTGGCCGTGTCTCGCCATCCACCACTACTACGGGGACGTCTGGCGCCGGATCGAGGACACCGACACACACCGCGATCTCCTCGACGCCGCGTACCGCAGCTGGAACCTCGACCCCCCGGACCGACCGTGAGCCCCCGGACCCGAACGCTGCGGAGACCGGGCCCCCGACCACGACGAGGGGACGGTGGTGGCTGAGACGG
>CAZADJ010000154.1:0-6609 GCA_964483845.1 uncultured Actinomycetota bacterium
CGGCAGGCGGTCCTTGTTGTTCTTCACCGACGTCAGCAGCGCCGCCATGTACTCGACCGGGTAGTTGGCCTTCAGCCAGGCCGTCTGGTAGCTGATCACGCCGTAGCCGACGGAGTGCGACTTGTTGAAGCCGTACCCGGCGAAGCGCTCGATCAGGTCGAACAGCTCGGTCCCGACGGCCTCGTCGTAGCCGTTGGCGACCGCGCCCGACACGAAGCGCTCCCGCTCCGCTGCCATCAGCTCGGGGATCTTCTTCCCCATCGCCTTCCGCAGGAGGTCGGCCTGGCCCATCGTGTACCCGGCGATCTCCACGGCCATGCGCAGGACCTGCTCCTGGAAGACGATGATCCCGAAGGTCTCCTCGAGGATCGGCTCGAGGTCCGGGTGCAGGTAGGTGACCGGTTGTCGGCCGTGCTTCCGCTCGCAGTACTCGACGTGCATCCCCTCGCCGAGCGGGCCGGGCCGGTACAGGGCGTTGAGCGCGACGATGTCATCGAACGAGTCCGGCTCCATCAGCCGGACCAGCGCCCGCATCCCCGGCGACTCGAGCTGGAACACACCGAGGGTCTCCCCGCGGCGCAGCATCGCGAACGTCGCCTCGTCGTCGAAGGGGACGTCGCGGGTGTCCACCTCCTCTCCACGGTTCGCGCGGATGTGACGCTCGGCGTCGGTCATCACCGTGAGGTTGCGCAGACCGAGGAAGTCCATCTTCAGCAGACCGATGTCCTCGATCCCGTGCATCTCGTACTGCGTGACGATCTCGTCGTCGTCGGTCTTCAGCAGCGGGACGGTCTCCACGAGCGGCTCGGCGCCGATCACGACCGCAGCGGCGTGGATGCCGTGCTGGCGGCGCAGCCCCTCGAGCCCCCTCGCGACGTCGAGCACCCGGCGGGCGTCGGGGTCCTCCTCGTAGTAGCCGCGGAGTTCGTCGGACTTCTCGAAGGCCTCCTCCAGGTCGGACTCGTTGCCGAGCACCGCCGGGGGCATCGCCTTGCACAGCCGGTCGCCGAGCGCGTACGGGTAGCCGAGCACGCGCGCGGCGTCGCGCATCGCGGACTTCGCCTTGATCGTCGCGAAGGTCACGATCTGCGCGACGTGGTCGTGGCCGTAGGTGTCCGCGACGTAACGGATCATCTCTCCCCGGCGGCGCTCGTCGAAGTCGATGTCGATGTCGGGCATCTGGACGCGCTCGGGGTTGAGGAAACGCTCGAAGATCAGTCCGTGCTCGAGCGGGTCGACGTCGGTGATCTCCGCGCAGAACGCGACGGCGGAGCCGCCCGCCGAGCCGCGGGCCGGTCCGACCCGGATGCCCTGGGACCGGGCGTGCTCACAGAGGTCGGCGACGATGAGGAAGTACGCCGGGTAGCCCATCTGCTCGATGGTCTCGAGCTCGTGGTCGAGGCGTCGGCGGACCTCGGTCGGCACCGGGTCCCCGTACCGTCGGCGTGCCCCGGCCTCGACCAGCTCACGCAGCTCCTCGGCCTCCGTCCGCCCCTCCGTCGTCGGGAACCGCGGGAGGAGGTCCCGTCCGAACTCGATCTCCGCGTCGCACATCTCGGCGATCAGGAGGGTCGAGTCGCAGGCCTCCGGCCGCTCGGAGAACAGCGCACGCATCTCGCGCGACGACTTCACGTAGAAGTCACGGCCCTTGAACCGGAAGCGGTCCTCCTCGTCGATCTGGGCGCCGGTCTGCACGCAGAGGAGGGCGTCGTGTGCCTCCCAGTCCTCCTGGTGCGTGTAGTGCGAGTCGTTCGTCGCGACCGTGCGCAGACCGAACTCGTCCGCCAGCCGGATGAGCTGCGGCAGGACCTCGCGCTGCTCGTCGATCTCGTGATCCATCAGCTCGACGAAGAACCGCTCCCGCCCGAAGATCTCGACGAACTCGCCGAGCACCCGTTTCGCGCCGGCCTCGTCGCCGCGCAGCAGTGCCTGGTTCACCTCGGACTGCAGGCACCCGGAGAGCGCGATGATCCCGTCGGCGTGCTCGGCGAGCAGCTCCTTGTCGACGCGTGGCTTGTACCAGTAGCCCTCCAGGTACGCCCGCGAGGTGAGCTGCATCAGGTTGCGGTAGCCCTCGTCGGTCTGTGCCAGGACGGTCAGGTGGAAGTAGGGCTCGTCGCCCCGCCGGCGGTTGCCCTTCTCGAAGCGCGAGCCGGGCGCCTGGTACACCTCGCAGCCGATGATCGGCTTCACGCCCGCGTCGAGCGCGGCTCTCGTGAAGTCCACCGCTCCGAACATCACCCCGTGGTCGGTGATCGCGACCGCCGGCTGGTCGTCGTCGGCGCAGACGCGCACGAGCTCGCCGATGCGGGTGGCGCCGTCCAGCATCGAGAACTCGGTGTGGACGTGGAGGTGGACGAACGGATCGTCCGCCCGGTCCGTCGTCACTGCTTCCACGCGGTCGCTCCTCCCGTCGCGTCCGTCTCGCATGGCCGCTCACGTCGGCGGGGAAGTTACCGTCGTGTAGTTCGTCGGGAGCCTACCACGACAACCGGCCCGCGGTCCGTCCGCGCTCAGTCGAGCGAGCCGAAGGACGCGGACGAGGACTCGTCGGGGAGCAGCCCGTAGAAGGTGGCGTCCTCCAGCGTGGCGACGTCCCCCGGGGCGATGTCCACCAGGCGCACCTCCTCGTGGTCCGCGAGCACGCGGAGGTCGTCGACGCGCGCCTCGAGCACGACCGCGAACACCGTCCCGCTCCCCGAGTCCAGGAGGTTGCGCATCCCGGCGAGGCGCTCGATCTCGGCCTCGTAGAACGCTTCGAACTCCGGATCCTCGATCGTGCCGGAGTCCAGCAGCCGGCGGAACTCCTCCTCCTCGGCGGCGATGCGGTCGCGCTCGCGTTCCAGCTCGGCGGCGACCGCCTCCGACAGGTCCCCGTCGGCGACCACCACCCGGAACGGCTCCTCGCCTTCGGAGGGCACGCGGAGCTGCGCCTCCAGCGTGCCCTCCCCGACGATCCCCGCGACCGTGTCCGCGTCGAGGTAGCCGTTGAAGGACACCACCGCGAGGCGCCGCGCGTCGCTGTCCGCGGCCTCGAGCTCCGCCTCCCGCTCGGCGATGTGATCGTCGATCGCGCCACCGATGCTCGGTCCGACCGTGGCCGCCCCGGCGTCGGTCACCGGGCCGTCGTCGGTCACCTCGTCGACGTCGGTCGCGCCGGGTGCGGCCGACGGGACGCCACGCACCGCCTCGAACCGCTGCATGTGCACGAACGCGCCGACGAACAGCAGCACCGCGGCAGCCAGCACGATCAGCTGACGGCGCGGCCACAGCGCACGGAACGCGGCTCCCCCACCGGCCCGCTCCTCGGCACGGTTGAGCGCCCGGAAGGGCGCGGTGACCGCGCGACCGAGCCGTCGACCGCCCCGCTGGAGTTGGGGCACCACGCGGTCATCGAGCCGTCGGAGGACGGGCCGGTCCGCGTCGCGCATGGCCTCCCTCCGATCGGTGCGCCGGAGGGTACCGGTGGCCGTGCGGCGGCCGACAACACCGCGTCGACGGGGTGCGATCTCAGGCGACGCCGGCGCGGACCGCCGCCTCCCGGAGGTCCTCCGGCAGCGGCTCGGTCAGCTCCACGGGGACCCCGGAGACCGGGTGGGCGAAGGCCAGCCGCTCGGCGTGGAGGAACGGACGCTCGAGGCCCAGCGCGTCGGCGACGTCCCGACGCGCCCCGTAGGTGGGGTCCGCGCAGACCGGGTGACCCGCGAACGAGAGGTGCACGCGGATCTGGTGGGTGCGGCCGGTCTCGAGCTCGCAGGTCACGAGCGACACGGGGAGCCGCTCGTGTCCCTGCGGACCACCCGCGACGGTGACCCCTCCCACCCCCGCGACCTCCCACCTCGTCCGCGCGGGCTTGCCGCCCTCCACGGCCGCGAAGCGGACACGGTCGCGTGGGTCCCGTCCGATCGGGGCGTCGACGCGGCCGCGGTCGGCCGGCATCTCCCCCTCGACGAGCCCGCGGTAGCCGCGCTCGACCTCCCGGCGGCGCAGCGCGTCCACCAACCCGTGGTAGGCGGCGTCGGTCTTCGCGACCGCCATCAGCCCTGAGGTGTCCCGGTCCAGCCGGTGCACGATCCCGGGCCGGTGATCGCCCCCGGCGGCCGCCAGGGCGTAGCCGGCCTCGGCCAGGGCCTGCACGAGGGTCCCGGCCGGGTGCCCGGGCGCCGGGTGGACGACCAGGCCCGGTGGCTTCGCCACGACGAGCAGGTCGTCGTCCTCGAAGCGGATCGGCGGGGACTCCACCCCGGCCGCACCCGTCGGCTCCGGAGGCGGCGGTGAGACCTCCACGCGCTCCCCACCGGTCAGCTCCAGCGAACGCTTCGCCGGGGCACCGTCCACGCGGACCTCTCCGGCGTCGATGCGCTTGGCCGCGCGGCTGCGTGACTCCCCGAGCCACCGCGCCAGCGCCACGTCGAGCCGCTCGCCGACGTCGTCGGTACCCGCCGCGAACCGGCGGGTCACGACTCCGGCGTCCCGTCGTGCTGCCGGACGGTCAGGGCGGCGATGACGAGGAGCCCGAACCCGACCGAGATGCAGATGTCGGCGACGTTGAAGGTCGGCCAGAAGTCCGACGCGATGAAGTCCACGACCTCGCCCCGGCCGGGACCGTCGGGGTGCGGTCGGACGAGCCGGTCGGTGACGTTGCCGAGCGCGCCCGCGGCCAGGAGCCCGTACGCGAACGGCTCGACCGTCGTCGTCGACCGCGGCAGGTTGACGACCACCAGCCCGATCACCGCCACGGTGACGACCAGGATCAGCCACCACGGCGCGGGGATCCCGAACGCCGCCCCCGGGTTGAACGTGAGCTGCAGGAACAGCGGGCCCGGGAGGTCGACGCTGTCCCCACGGACGAGCGCCTCGAGCGCGAGCGCCTTGGTCGCCTGGTCGAGCAGCAACCCGATCGCGGCGACCAGGGTCCCGATGACAGCGGCGCTGGGCGGATCGAGCGCGCGCGCACGGATCCAGGCGGTGGTGACGTCCGTGGCCACGTGCCTCCTCGGCTGCCGGTGAGCGCCGAGGATATGCTGGGCGCGCTCCGACGGCATCCACGGGGTCCCGGCCCGAGGCTCGCTGCTCGGGCCCCGGCGACCGCGCCCCTGGACACGCACACCGTCCGGGCGGGCTGTCACGGCCCGGCGGGCCGCAGCGATCGTCTCCACGTCCACGGTCCCTCTTCGGCGGCCCTACCATGCCGTGCCGACCGCACACCACCCACCACGTCCTCGAGGCACGCATCGATGTCCTGGCCTGACGTCACCAACCGACCGTCCTTCCCCGACGTCGAGCGTCGGGTGCTCGAGCGCTGGGAGGAACGCGACATCGTCCGCCGCAGCTTCGCGCTGCGCGAGGGCGGCCCGGTCTTCTCCTTCTACGAGGGGCCGCCGACGGCGAACGGCCGTCCAGGGACCCACCACGTCGAGGCCCGCGTCTTCAAGGACATCTTCCCCCGGTACCGCACGATGAAGGGCTTCCACGTCCCGCGGAAGGCCGGCTGGGACTGCCACGGGCTCCCGGTCGAGCTGGAGATCGAGAAGGAGCTCGGGCTCAACTCGAAGGCGGAGATCGAGCGCTACGGGATCGAGGCGTTCAACCGCCGGTGCCGCGAGTCGGTGATGGCCTACGTCTCCGACTGGGAGCGCTTCTCCGAACGGCTCGGCTTCTGGGTCGACACGTCCGATGCGTACCGGACCATGGACGCCGACTACGTCGACGCCGTCTGGTGGGCGATGGAGCGCATGTGGGACGAGGGCCTGATCTTCGAGGACCACCGGGTCGCGCCCTACTGCGCCCGCTGCGGCACGGCGCTGTCGGACGCGGAGGTCGCGCAGGGCTACGCGTCCACCGAGGACCCGAGCATCTTCGTCCGTCTCCCGATCACCTCCGGTCCGCTCGCCGAGCGGGGTGCGAGCCTGCTGATCTGGACGACGACCCCGTGGACGATCCCGTCGAACGCGGCGGTCGCCGTCGGCCCCGGTATCGACTACGCGCTGGTCGACGTCGACGGCGACCTCCTGGTCGTCGCCCGGGACCTGATCGACGAGGTGTTGGGTGATCGGGCCGAGGTGGTCGAGGAGCTCGCCGCCGGAGATCTCGTCGGTCTGACCTACGAGGCACCGTTCACGTTGATCGAGCCGGACGAGGACCAGCGCTTCGTCGTGGCCGCCGACGTCGTGACCACCGACGAGGGGACCGGGCTCGTGCACATGGCCCCAGCCTTCGGCGCCGACGACCTCGAGATCGGGCGCCGCGAGGGGCTGCCGGTCGTGAACCCGGTCGACGAGGACGGGCGCTTCACGACCGGGCCGTGGGAGGGGACCTTCGTCAAGGACGCCGATCCCGCGATCATCGCCGACCTCGACGACGGCGGCTACCTCCTGGCGAGCGGCACCTACGAGCACACCTACCCGTTCTGCTGGCGCTGCGACACGCCGCTCATCTACTACGCGAAACCGTCCTGGTACATCAGGACGACGGCGCGGCGCGACGAGCTCCTCGCCGCGAACCGCAAGGTGGACTGGCACCCGGAGCACATCCGCGACGGCCGGTTCGGGAACTGGCTCGAGAACAACGTCGACTGGGCGCTCTCGCGCGAGCGCTACTGGGGCACGC
>CAZADJ010000155.1:0-6578 GCA_964483845.1 uncultured Actinomycetota bacterium
TGTGCAGCGACTGGTAGAGGTTGAACTTCGGCATCGCGATGTAGTCCTTGAACCGCCCGGGGATCGGGCGCCACGTCGCGTGGATCTGTCCGAGGACCGCGTAGCAGTCGCGCACCGAGTTGACGATGACGCGGATGCCGACGAGGTCGTAGATCTCGTCGAACTCACGGCCGCGGGTCACCATCTTCTCGTAGATGGAGTAGTAGTGCTTCGGGCGGCCGGTCACCTCGCCCTTGATCTTCAGCTCGCGGAGCTTGTCGCGGACCTCGCCGAGCACCTCCTCGAGGTACCGGTCGCGCTCCGGCGAGCGCCCCTCCACCATCGCGACGATCTCGTCGTAGCGCTTGGGGTGCAGCGTGCGGAAGGAGCCGTCCTCGAGGTCGTGCTTGAACTGCTGCATCCCGAGGCGGTGGGCGAGCGGCGCGTAGATGTCGAGGGTCTCCGAGGCGATGCGCTTCTGCTTCTCGCGCGGGAGCACGTCGATGGTCTCGATGTTGTGCAGGCGGTCGGCCAGCTTGATGACGAGCACGCGGATGTCGTCGGCCATCGCGAGGATCATCTTGCGGAACGTCTCCGCCTGCTGCGCCTCCTTCGACCCGACACGCAGGCGGTCGAGCTTGGTCACCCCGTCGACGAGGTGGGCGACCTCCTCGCCGAAGATCTCCCCGATGTGGGCCAGCGACGCCGGGGTGTCCTCCACGACGTCGTGCAGCAGCGCCGCGACGATCGTCTCGGTGTCCAGCCCGAGCCTCGCCAGCTTCGTGGCCACGGCGATCGGGTGGGTGACGTACGCCTCTCCGGAGACGCGCTGTTGCCCCTCGTGCGCGGTCCTCGCGTACTCGTAGGCCTCGACGACCGTCCGGATGTCGACCTTCGGGGAGAACTCCCGGATCGCGGCGACGAGGTCGGCGATCTGGTCCGGGACGGGCTCGCGCGTCGGGATGGGCAGGCGCGCCAGGACACCCTTCATCCCGGTGAGGGCCGTCGGGTTCCGGGGCGCCGACCGCTGCGTCGTGCCCTCGGGCTCCGCGTCGCTCACTGCCACCTGCGGCCTCCTGCCGCTCGGCACCAGCGTATCGGCAGCGGGCCCGACGCACGCCTACATCCGCAGACGCAGGCGGGCAGCGGAGCGGTGTGTCCTCCGTAGCGGAGCCTGAGGAGGCGCCGCGTAGCGGCGCCGACGGGCGACCGCAGGGTGCTCCGCGAAGGAGGACACACCGCGCAGCTACGGCCGCTCCCGCGTCAGCGTTTGCGGCGTGGCTTCTTGCCGGGCCCGCGGACGTAGCCGGGGGTGCGGCCGGGCCGGCGGGACGGCCGCGGTCCCTCCTCCTCGGCCTCCTCGACGGGGTCGTCGCCGGTGTCGGCCGGCGCGGACCGCTCCTCGGGACCGTCGTCGGTGGCGGTGGTGGCCGCGTCTGCGTCCTGCCCGGGGACCGGCGCCTCGGCCGCATCCTCGTCCTTCAGCGCGGCGTGCTGCGCGAGGAGAGCCAGACGCGGCTCGCGCTCGCGCCAGATGGCCAGCAGCGGCCCGGCGAGGAACAGCGACGAGAACGCCCCGGCGACCATCCCGACGAAGAGGGCGAGCGCGAGGTCGAACAGTGTCGTCGCACCCAGCAGCTGCGACCCGATCACCAGCAGTCCGAGCACCGGCAGGGTCGAGGAGATGGTGGTGTTGATCGACCGCCAGAGCACGTCGTTCATGGACGTGTTCACGGCCTGGCCGTACGAGCGGCGTCCCGGCCCCCCGAGCTTCTTGGTGTTCTCGTCCACCCGGTCGAAGACGATCACCGTGTCGTACATCGAGTACCCGAGGATGGTGAGGAAGGCGATCACCGTCGGCGGGCTGACGTTGAACTGGAACAGGGAGTACACGCCGGCGGCGAGCAGGACGTCGTGGACCAGCGCGACGATCGCGATCACCGCCATCTTCCACTCGAGCCGGACCGCCATGTAGCCGGCGGCCAGCAGCAGGAAGACGACCAGCGCCTGCACCATGCGGTTGGAGATGTGGTCACCCCAGGTGGGGCCGACGAACTGCACCGACACCTCCTGCGCGCCGGTCGCACCGACCAGCGCGTCCTCGACCGCGATCTCGGCCTGGGAACCGGGCTCGAGCCCCGCCATCGTCACCATCGCGCCGACGACCTCGTCGCCCTCGGTCACGATCTGGGCCCGCGGCTCCTCGGCGCCCGCGTCACGCGCGACGTCCTCCAGCTCCGGTCCCGAGATCTGCTCGGTCACCTCGGTGAGGGTGAACGAGGTCCCCCCGACGAAGTCGATCGACAGGTCGAGGCCCCGAAGGACCAGCGAACCGATCGCGATGAGCATGATCGCCCCGGAGACGGCGAACCACGTCCGGTGGCGGCCGACGAAGTCGATGTAGATGTGACGGCGGAAGCCGCGTCCCTCGGTCGGCATGGCCCCGCGACCCATCCCCCGCTTCCCCGTCCGTTCCCGGCGTCGGCGGATCATCGCGCACCGACCTGCTCGCGCGGCTCGTCCTCGGCCTCCGCCGTGGGCGTCGCCTGCGCGGGCTTCATCAGCAGCCTCGTGTTCCCCATCAGCTGGATCAGCGGTCGCGTGAAGAAGTACAGGATGAAGAGGTCCAGCATCGTGGCGAGACCGAGCGTGAAGGCGAAGCCCCGCACCGGCCCGACCGCGAGCACGTACAGCACCCCGGCCGCCAGCAGCGTGACCGCGTTGCCCGTCAGGTTCGTGCGCCAGGCCGGCCCGAAGGCCTTCACGACGGCGCTGCGGATCGACTTGCCCGCCTCGAGCTCGTCCACGATGCGTTCGCGGTAGATGATCGACGAGTCCGCGGCGATGCCGATGGCGACGATGATGCCGGCGATCCCGGCGAGCGTCAGGGTGAAGCCGGCCTCGCCGAGGAGCGTGATCACCCCGAGGATCGTGATCCCGAACACCACGAGCTCGGCGACCGCGGCGACGCCGAGCCAGCGGTAGAAGCTGATGAGCCAGAGCGCGACGAGCGCCAGGCCGATCAGGCCGGCGGTGATCCCGGCGTCGAGCGACTGCTCGCCGAGGGTCGCCGAGACCGTCACGGCGGTGCCGGGCTCGAGGGTGATCGGCAGTGCACCGGTGCGCAGGACCAGCGCGAGGTCCTGCGCGGCCTGCTGGTCACCGCCGACGCTGATCTGCGCGGTCCCACCGGCGATCCCCACCCCGCAGCGCACCTGCGGCGCCATCGTCGGCGCGGACTCCACGACGTCGTCGAGCACGATGGCCAGCCGTCCCTGGCCGGGGTGGCCCTGGTCGCGCTGGCAGGCGAGCTCACCGGTGATGCGGGCGAACTCGCGCCCACCCTCGCTGGTGAGGTCGAGCATCGTGTTCCAGACGTTGGTCACCCCGCCCCCGGCGGTCTGCTCCGGCGCGCCGAACGCGTCGTCGATCGCCTCACCGCCGAGCTCGGCGGGCCCCACCCGGTACTTGAAGGGCCGCGGCTGCTCGCCCTCCTCGAGCGCCTGCTGCTCCGCCAGACCCTCGTCGTCCTCCAGCGACCCGCAGAGCACCGCCTCCTCGTCGTCCTCGATCGGCTCGTCGGGACGGAGGTTCGCCGACGAGTCGCACGCCGGGCCGACCTCCTCGTACTCGGGGCTGCCGGGCGGGTAGACCTCGAGCACCGGGCGGAAGGTGAGCGCCGCGGTCCGCCCGATCACCTCCATCGCACGTTCACGGTCCTCGATGCCGGGCAGCTGGACGAGGATGTCGTCGCCCTGCCGCGCGATCTCGGGCTCGGCGACGCCGAGCGCGTCGACACGGCTGCGGATGATCTCGATCGTCTGGTCGAGGACCTCGTCGTCGAGCTCCTCGCCCTCGGGCATGTCGGGGTTGAGGATGACGCTGATCCCACCCTGGAGATCGAGGCCGAGGTTCGGCGTAGCCCGGAACCCGAGCATCCAGACGAGCAGGCCCAGGACCACGACGACCGAGGCGCCGAGGGACAGGGTGAGACGTCGCTTCTGCGGGGTCATGGCGTGGTCACCGGCTCCTGCTCATCCGATCGGGATGTCGTTGGCGACGATGCGGAACTCGCAGCCAAGCGTACGGGCCGCCCGGCGGCACATGATCATGCGATCGAGGAAGATCTCGAAGTACTCGAGCAGCCCGCTGATCGACGTGTCGATCTCCAGCTCCAGGGTGATGGTCGCGTCCGGGGCCGCCACCCGCAGGAACGAGCTCGTCACCGCGTAGTTCACCCGGTCGTGGATGTCGGCGGCGGTGTCCGCCCGCTCGCGCACCCGGCTGCGGTGCACGTCGGACTTGTCGGCGAGGATCGTCGCCGCCGCGACCGGGCCGACGCTCATGCCGTACCGCTCCTCGTGGTTGCCGACCGCTGCCATCACGACCCCGGTCCGGTAGGGATCCACCCCGACCCGGCGCAGGACGTCGTGGACGATCCACGCGGAGGTGAGCCCGTGGTTCAGGCGCGATACGACGTTGCCGATGTCGTGGAGGTAGCCGGACAGAGCGGCCAGCTCGCAGAGCTCCGGCTCCCCGCCGAGGTGGTGGAGCACGTTGTGGGCGATCCGCCCCACCAGGCTCGCGTGGCGGAACCCGTGCTCGGTGAACCCCTGCACCGCCATGAACTCGTCGGCGAGCTTCACGTACGCGGTCACGACCTCGTCGGACTCCACCCGCTCGAGCATCGGGACCTGCGCGTCCGTGCGCTCCTCGGCCTCGGCGGCGGCCGCCCCGGCCTCCCGCACCGCTCCGTCGGCGTCGAAGGCCCGCAGCAGCGCGAGCTCCGGCGCGCCCTTCAGCAGCGTCTCGGGGTCCGAGACGGGGCCGTCGTCGAGCGCTTCGGCGGCGGGATGCGTCCCCCGGCGGGACGGCGGGATCCCCGACGCGCTCTCGTCGCCGCTCACGTCCGCTCCCCGTGCGCGGTCACGGGCCGGTCGTCTCCGCCTGCTCCGCCGAGTGATCGACCCTCTGCGAGATCGCCTGCCGCTGGAAGCGCAGGATCAGGTCGTCGGTGACCTCGAGGTCGACGAACTTCTCGGTGATCGCGTCGACGCGACCGTGCATGCCGCCGATGGTGATGACGTCGTCGCCCCGCGCGAGGTTCTCCAGCATCTCGGCGTGTTCCTTCTGCTTCTTGCGCTGCGGGCGGATGAGCAGCAACCACATCACACCGATGAACAGCGCGAAGATGATGAGGGTCTCCATGGGGCGTTCCTCCACGGGTGGAGATCGACGACGCGAGGCCCGCCGGCGTCTCGACCGGGAGCGGGCGATGTGGCCGGAGGGTACCACCGCCACCCCGGCAGCCGCGCAGGCACCGCGACGACGGCGGTCTCAACCGTCGGTCGCGGGCCCCTCGCCGTCGTCCCCGGCGTCGTCCGCGGCGCCGTCGTCCCCGTCGAAGAGGGTCGCGTCCGCGACCGGCGGCGCATCCGCGGGTGGGTCGACGTGGAGGTGGTCGAAGGCCGTCGGCGTCGCGACCCGGCCGCGCGGCGTCCGGGTGATCAGGCCGGACTGGATGAGGAACGGCTCGACCACGTCCTCGATCGTGTCGGGCTCCTCGCCGACCGCGGTGGCGAGGGTCGCGATGCCCACCGGTCCGCCGCCGAAGCGCACGACGACCGCTTCGAGCACACGCCGGTCCAGCCGGTCGAGGCCGATGCGGTCCACCTCGAAGATCTCGAGCGCCGTGGCGGCCACCTCGGCGTCGACCTCGCCGTCCGCCCGGACCTGCGCGTAGTCGCGCACGCGGCGCAGCAGGCGGTTCGCGATGCGGGGCGTGCCCCGGGAGCGGCGCGCGATGATCTCCGCGCCGTCGTCGTGGACCGGGATGTCCAGCAGGTCCGCGGAGCGGTGCACGATCGCGGTCAGGTCCTCGGCCTCGTAGAACTCCAGGTGCGCGGCGAAGCCGAAACGGTCCCGCAGCGGCGAGGTCATCAGTCCGGTCCGGGTGGTCGCACCGACCAGCGTGAAGCGCGGCAGCTCGAGACGGATCGAGCGAGCACCGGGGCCCTTGCCGACGACGATGTCGATCTGGAAGTCCTCCATCGCCGGGTAGAGCACCTCCTCCACCTGCCGGGGCATGCGGTGGATCTCGTCGACGAACAGCACGTCGCCGGGCTCGAGGTTGGTGAGGATCGCGGCGAGGTCCCCGGGCCGCTCCAGGGCCGGGCCGGAGGTCATGCGCAGCTCGGCGCCGAGCTCCGCCGCGATGATCCCCGCGAGCGACGTCTTGCCCAGCCCGGGCGGCCCCGACAGCAGCACGTGGTCGGCCGGCTGGCCGCGCCCGATCGCGCCCTGGAGCACGAGCTCGAGCTGACGCTTGATGCGCTCCTGGCCGACGAACTCCGCGAGCGTGCGCGGGCGCAGCGAGGCGTCGAAGGTGTCCTCGCCGGGCAGGCTCGCCGCGGTCAGCACGCCGTCCTCGTGTTCCACGTCCTGTGGGCCGCTCACGACCCGGCCCCCGCCAGGGTGCGCAGCGCCGCGCGCAGCAGGTCGGACGCCTCGCCGTCGTCACCGTCGAGCGCGTCGAGGGCGCGCTTCGCCTCGCTCGACGAGTAGCCGAGCTCCAGCAGGGCGAGGTGCGCCTCGGTCCG
>CAZADJ010000156.1:0-6524 GCA_964483845.1 uncultured Actinomycetota bacterium
ACCCCCTCCACGTCCAGCTCGCGGTGGACGAGCGCCATGATCGTGCCGTCGGCGGTCTCGGCGGTCACCTTCAGCACGCCGGGCAGGCTCTCGCGCTCCACGATGAGCGAGTGGTAGCGGGTCGCCTCGAACGGCACCGCCACCCCGGTCAGGACCCCCTCGGCACGGTGGTAGATGCGGCTGGTCTTCCCGTGGACGAGCTCCGGGGCTCGGACGATCCGCCCCCCGTACACCTCGCCGATGCACTGGTGGCCGAGGCAGACGCCGAGGAGCGGCCGGCGCCCGGCGACGACGGTGACGACCTCGTTGGACACGCCCGCGTCCGCCGGTGCGCCGGGGCCGGGGCTGATCACCACCCCGTCGGGGAGTGCGTCCACGAGCCCGTCGGCGGTGAACGTGTCGTTGCGGGCGACCTCGACCTCCGCTCCGAGCACCCCCAGCTCCTGGGCGAGGTTGTAGGTGAACGAGTCGTAGTTGTCGACGATCAGGATCGTGGGACGCCGCCCGTCCGCGTCGGCTGCTGCGCTCACCCTCCACCTCCCCGGCCGAGTTCGAACGATCCGCCCTCGTGCATGACCGCGCGGTCCCCGGTGAGCAGCCACCCACGCACCGGCAGGGGACCCTGCCCGCTCAGCACGCCGACCGCCACCTGCGGGCCGTGCACCGCCAGGGCGCCCTCCACGCCGGGCGGGAGCGTGCGCCCCGGGTCGCCCGGATCGACGACGGCGGCCACGGTATCGGTGACCGGCAGTCCGACGTGGCCGCGCTCCACCCGCCCGTAGACGGGGTTCGCGTGGGTGAACGGCGCCTCGAGCCGACCGTAGGCGGCGCGCACCCGAGCGCCGGTGTGCTCCTCCAGCCGCGCGAGCGCGTCCGCGTCGACCGCGCCGCCGGCCACGAGACCGGCCCGGACGGAGTCGAGATCCCGACCGCCGCCCACGACCTCCGCGACGACGTCACCGAGCAGGGTCGCACCGAGGTGCAGGAGGCTGACGTCCCCGGCCTCGACGGCGGCCAGCACCCCGGCGGCGTCGCGCCGACGGGGGAGGACGAGGGTCGCCGCGGCGAGCACCGAGGCGAGGAGCCCGACGACCAGCCCGTGCGGGCTGGCGAACGGGTGCGCGACGAGGATGCGCTCGCGGCCGGCCTGGATGTCGGGGATCCACAGGCGGGCCTGGAACGTCGCTGCCAGGAGGTTCGCGTGGGTGAGCAGCGCGCCGCCGCCCTCGCCGTCGGCCGGGAACTGGATCGCCGCGACCGTGTCGGACTCGACCGGCTCCTGGCGGTCGACGGGATCGGTCGCCCCCAGGAGGTCACTCATCAGCAACGCGTCGTCTCCGGGGGCGATGCGACGGTAGGTGCCGTCGCGCCGCCCGGTGATCCTGACGAGACGGTCGGCGGGGAAGGCGAGCCAGTCCTCCACGCCGGTGGCCACCACGTGACGGAGGCGCGGAAGGTGGCCACGGACCTCCTGGACCTGCGGGAGCGCCGTCGCGACGACGACGAGCACCTCGCAGCCGGTGACCCGCAGCCGGCGGCCGAGCCGGACCGCTGGCGCGGACGGATCGAGCTGCACCACGACCGCTCCGAGGCGGAGCACGGCGAAGACCGCGATCGGCGTGGCCGGCAGGTCCCCGAGCACGACACCGACGCGGGAACCGCGACCGACCCCGAGGTCCCGCAGCGCGGTCGCGAACCGGTCGACCGCGTCCAGCAGCTGGTCGTACGGGATCCGGGCACGTCCGTGCGCCGTGGCGTCCACGTCGGGGAAGTCCCGCGCCGCGTCGTCCAGGAAGCGCGTCACCGGCACCGACGGGTAGTCGTAGGTCGGGGGCACGCCCGGCGGGTAGCGGTCGAGCCACGGGCGTGGGAGCCTCGCGGGGTCCGGCAGCTCGGATCGGTGGTGGTCGGCGCGAAGCGTGCTCCCCACCGCACCTCCTCCGCTCCGACCCGACGGACGGAGTCTATGTGGGCTCCGCGCCGGACGCCGCCGCGCGGCGTCGGTGCGACATACTGGCCGCACCGACCGGAGGGAACGCGCTTGGAACAGCTGCCACCCCCGGTCCCGGCCCTGCGGGACCGGATCGAGGACCGTCTCCGCCGCGAGGTCGACGCGCGGGCCGCCCGTCTCACCGCGATGCACGCCGACCTCGACCAGCTCGGCGGTGAGCTGGCCGGGTTCGTGCTCGCCCCCGGGAAGCGTCTGCGGCCGCTCCTCGTGGCGCTCGGCGCGCTGGCCGGACGTATCGACGACGTCGCGGACGCGATCGGCCCCGCCGTCGGCGTCGAGCTGGTCCACACCTGCGCTCTGGTGCACGACGACCTGATGGACCGTGCCACGACGCGGCGGGGTCGGCCGAGCGCTCACCGTGCCTTCGCGGCGCACCACCGACGGGCCGGCTGGCCGGGCGATGCGGATCACTTCGGCGTGGCGGCGGCGCTGCTCCTCGGGGATCTCGCTCACGTGCTCGCCGACGAGCTCTTCCTCGACACGTCGCTGCCCACCACCGACGTGCTTCGCGCCTTCCGCCGCTTCACGACCATGCGCGAGGAGGTCACGGCCGGCCAGTACCTCGACGTCCTCGCCGCGCAGCGCCCGACGGTCTCCGCCGAGGAGGCGCTGGCCGTCGCCGACCACAAGTCCGGCCTGTACTCGGTCGCCCGGCCCTTGGAGATCGGCGCGCTGCTCGCGGGCGACGCGGATCTCGCCACCGGGCTGGCCACCGCCGGTCGCCCCCTCGGCGTCGCCTTCCAGCTGCGTGACGATGTCCTGGGCGTGTTCGGCGCCGAGGGCGAGACGGGCAAGTCGGCCCGGTCGGACCTGGCAGAGGGCAAGCGCACCTACCTCGTCGCGGTCACGCTCGCGCGGCTCGAGGACGACGAGCGCCGGCGCTTCCTCGACCACCTCGGCGATCCGCAGCTCGACGCCGAGGGGGCCGGCCTGCTCCGCGACCTGATGCGCGGATCGGGTGGACTCGCCGCGACCGAGCAGCGCATCGGATCGCTGCTCGACGAGGCGCTGCGGCGGCTGGACGCGCTCGCGCTGCCGAGCGCGGTCGACGGGGCCCTCCGGGCCTTCGCCGGCTACCTCACCCGGCGTGCGGCGTGACCGGCGCCCCGGCGCCCATCGCCGGGTCGTCGAGCATCGCGTCGACACGGGGGAACACGACCGTGAACAGCAGCAAGATCACGAGCGCCGCGGCGACCACCGCGAGCACCACCCGGGCCCACCTGGGCAGACGGGGCTCGGCGGTCACCGCAGCACCTCCTCGGGAGGCGTGTCGTCGACCTCACCGTCCAGGCCGGCGAACACGACCAGCCGCTGAGCGGCGCTGAAGCGCGGGTGGCACGTCGTCAGCGTCAGCACCGGGTGCCCGTCCTCGAGGGGGTCGTCGGAGACGACCCAGACGTCCTGCGGCGCGACGATCATCGTCTCGCGCACGATGTAGCGCCACTGACGTCCGTCCCGCCCGAGCGCGAAGACGTGATCGCCCGGTTCGAGCTCGTCGAGGTGGTAGAAGGGCGCGCCGTAGGTGGTGCGGTGGCCGGCGACCGCGAAGTTCCCCGCCTCGCCGGGCGCGGCGGAGTCCGGGTAGTGCCCGGGACCCCGTCGCAGCAGGTCCAGGCTGACCCCCTCCACGACGAACAGCGGTCCGTCATGCACCACCGGTTCGTCGGTGCCGGGCCGGTCGAACCAGATCGCCGCGTACGCGTCGCCGAGCTCGACGGGCTCGTCGTCGTCCGGTTCCGGCGGCTCCTCCGGATCGGGCACGTCCGGCGCCTCGTCGGCCACCGAGGTCGTCCAGGCGTCGCGCAGCTCCGCCTGCGCACGGTCGGTGGTGAGGTTGGTGTAGAAGAGGAGGTAGACGACGTAGAGCAACAGCACGGAGCCGGCCGCGATCAGCGTCCAGCCGACACCGCGCACGAGACGGGTCACCACCGGGTCACCGGCCCCTCATCGGTAGCATCGCGGGCGAGCCGCACACGGCGAGGACGTGACGATGCCCGAGAGCAGACACCGCCGCAAAGGCAAATCCCGACCGCGCGAGCGGCACGTCAAGGGACCGCCGCGCAAGCCCGACCCCAGCCCGACCTGGGTGCCGGCCACCGGGGTCGGGCTCATCGTGCTGGGCGTCGCGGTCGTGATCGTCAACTACATCCCCGGCCTGATCGAGCGCAACTGGGTCCTGTTCGCCGGCTTCGGCCTGATGGCGCTCGGTTTCGGCTTCCTGATGCGCTACCGCTGAAGACCACCGCCGACGTGGAGCGCCGATGGTAACCGCATCCACAGATCATCCCCAGACCGTCCACAGGCTGTGGATGATGAACCACATCGGTGTCGTCAGACCGGGTGTTGTCCACCGGAGTTATCCACACCCTGTGGGTGCGGCCCCGTGGATGACCGGACGGCCGTGCCCAGATGGCCGCACGGCCGTGTGCGCGAACCGCACGTTGCGCACAGGTCGCGACAGCCCGTAACCGCACGTGACCGAGAGGAGCCGACGGTGCCCGTCTACGAGTACCGGTGCGCGGACTGCGGCGCCGGATGCGACCGCATCCTCCCACACGCGCAGGCGGACGCCCCCGGCCCGTGCCCGTCGTGCGGCGGCGAGCTCGGACGACGCTTCTCCCGCGTCGCGGTCCGCTACGAGGGTTGGGGCTTCCGCGCGACCGACGACCTCGTCCCCGACCGGCCGGGCGGGCGCAACGACTTCCGGACCGTGCGCGAGCGCGCCGAGAAGCTGTCGGACACCGGCGAGCTCTGATCCCGCCGTCCACGTCCGGCCGCGGTGGCGGCCAGGGTGACGCGTCAGTTGCGTGGCACCTCGGTCCGCGCGCTCATCCGTTCCCCGCAGTGGCGAGGAGCGGTCTCCTCGCCCCGCACCACGAGCAACAGCTCCGTCCCGCACAGCTCGCAGCGGAACACCGTGCGCTCGTTCGGGTCGATGACGGGCTCTGGGGGGGCCGGCGCTGCCCCCGCGTCCGCGGCCATGTTGCGCAGCATCGCGGTGCCGACCGTGTAGATCGCGAAGCCGATCGCGACCGCGACGAGCAGCCGGGGCTCGACGACCCAGGCGGCGACGGCCGCCGCGAGGCCCGCCGCCACCAGGAGCCACCGCACGGGGTCAGGCGAGCCGTTCGAGGACGGTCGCGTTCGCGAGCCCACCACCCTCACACATCGTCTGCAGGCCGTAGCGGGCGTCGTGCTGCTCCATCGCGTGCACCAGCGTGGTCATCAGCCGGGCGCCGGACGCCCCCAGCGGGTGACCGAGGGCCATCGCGCCGCCGTTGACGTTGACGCGGTCGAGGTCGGCACCGAGCTCGGCCTGCCAGGCGAGCACGACCGGAGCGAAGGCCTCGTTCACCTCGAACACGTCGATGTCGTCGATGGTGAGCCCCGAGCGCTCCAGGACCTTGCGCGTCGCCGGGATCGGGCCGGTCAGCATCGTGATCGGGTCGTCGCCGGCCAGCGCGAAGGTGTGGAAGCGGGCACGGGGGGTCAGTCCCAGCTGCTCGGCTCTCTCGCGCGTGGTGACGAGCAACGCGGCGGCACCGTCGGTGATCTGCGAGGAGTTGCCAGCGGTGATGACCCAGTTGATCTCCGGGAAGCGCTCGGACAGCGACTCGTCCTCGAAGGCCGGTCGCAGGCCTCCGAGCGCCTCGAGCGAGGTGTCGGCGCGGATACCCTCGTCGCGGGTGACCTCCTCCACCGACCCGTCGGCCTGTGGAGCCTTCACCGGGAGGATCTCGTCGGTGAACCGTCCCTGCTCGGTCGCCTCGGCCGCGAGGCGGTGCGAACGCAACGCGAGCTCGTCGAGCTGCTCACGTTCCAGGCCCCACCGGGCAGCGATCAGCTCGGCGGAGACGCCCTGGGGGACGAGCCCGTCCGGGTAGCGCTCGGCGACGCGAGACCCGAACGGGTCCTGCCCGGCCATGGACGAGCCCATCGGCACGCGGCTCATCGACTCGACGCCGCAGGCGATCGCGACGTCGTAGGCACCGGCGATCACCCCCTGGGCCGCGAAGTGCGCCGCCTGCTGCGAGGAGCCGCACTGCCGGTCCACGGTGGTGGCCGGGACCGATTCGGGGAAGCCCGCGGCGAGCACGGCGTTGCGAGCGATGTTGAACGTCTGCTCGCCCACCTGCGAGACGCAGCCGGCGATCACGTCGTCGACCTCGCCGGGGTCGATCCCGCTGCGCTCGACCAGCCCGCGCAGCGTCTCCGCCAGCAGATCGGTCGGGTGGATCTGCGACAGCGCGCCGCCTGGCTTGCCCCGGCCCATCGGGGTCCGGACCGCGCCGACGATCACAGCTTCACGCATCGCTCGCTCCTCGCTGGATGGGGTCGCCTACGAGCCTACCGCTCGGCCGTGTCCCCGAGCCCAGCCACAGGACCACACCCCGGTGGCTGCCGAGGCGTCGGGAGCCGCGTACGATGCGCGTCTCGCGGGCCCGTAGCTCAGCTGGCAGAGCACCTGCTTTGCAAGCAGGGGGTCACCGGTTCGAATCCGGTCGGGTCCACC
>CAZADJ010000157.1:0-4984 GCA_964483845.1 uncultured Actinomycetota bacterium
ACCCGACCGCCTCTACGCGGATCTCGTCGCTGAGGTCGACGGGCGCTCGGCGGTGGCGGTGGACGCGAGCGGGGTCGCGTTGGACCTCGCGGTCGATGCCGGTCCCGATCTCGTGAAGCCGAACCGCGGGGAGCTCGCGGAGCTGATCGGGCGCTCGCTGACGACGGTCGGTGCGGTGATCGACGCCGCCGAGCACCTGCGCGCACGCGGGGTCGGTGCGGTGCTCGCGTCCCTCGGACCGGACGGCGCGGTACTCGTCGACGATGAGGGCGCCTGGCACGCCCGGACACCGCCGTTCACCCCCCGGAGCACCGTCGGTGCCGGAGACGCGACGCTCGCCGGGTTCCTCGCGGCGGGCGGACGCGGCCCGAAGTCCCTGACCGTCGCTGTGGCCTGGGGCGCGGCCGCCGCGCGCCTCCCGGGCACGACGATGCCCGGCCCCGACGATCTCACGCTGGACGAGGTCGTGCTCCACGATCCGCCAGACCCCGACCGCCCCCTCGAAGGAGGCAACACGTGACCGCGACCATCGACGACATCACCAACGCCGATCTCGTCACCCTCGAGCTCGAAGCCGCCGACCGGTGGGAGGCCATCGATGCCCTCGCCGCGCTGCTCGAGGCCGACGGCCGCCTGAGCGACCGCGAGACGTTCGTGGAGGCAGCTCGCGTCCGGGAGGGCGAGACCGGCGGGACCGGCATGGAGTCCGGCATCGCCATCCCGCACGCGAAGTCCCCGGCGGTGACGAGCCCGAGCGTCGCCTTCGGACGGACGAGTGACCCCGTCGACTTCGGCGACGCCGAGGCCGACCTGATCTTCCTGATCGCCGCGCCTGAGGGCGAGGACGATCTCCACGTCAAGATCCTCTCGCGACTGGCCCGACGGCTGATCCACGAGGATTTCCGCTCCGCGCTCCGCCGCGCAGAGAGCCCGGAGCAGATCATCGACATCATGCGCGAGGAGGTGGAGCTGTGAGGTTCGTAGCACTGACCGCGTGCCCGACCGGGATCGCGCACTCCGAGATGGCCGCTGAGGCCTTGGAGACCGCGGCCCGGGAGAAGGGGCACGAGATCCACGTCGAGGTCCACGGCGCTTCCGGCGCCGAGCGCCTCGACCCCGAGACCATCCGCAGTGCCGATGCGGTCGTGTTCGCCGCCGATGCGACCATCCCCGATCGCGACCGCTTCGCGGGCCTGCCGTCGGTGCACGTCACACCACGCGAGGCGATCGACGACGGCGCCGCCGCGATCGAGCGTGCGGAGCGCGCCGCGGAGAGAAGCGAGAACGTCATCGGTGACGCGGCCGACGGCGACCGGGCGGAGCGGGAGACCGACGAGTCCGGCATCCCGACCGACCTCGGCGGCGAGGGCTGGGGGGCCGAGGTGCGCCGGTGGCTGATGACCGGGGTGAGCTACATGATCCCCTTCGTGGTCGCCGGCGGGATCCTCATCGCGCTCGCCTTCGCCATCGGCGGCGCGGTCGAGGTGACCGAGATCGACGTGTACGAGGAGGGTGGCTTCGCGCCGATGCTCTTCAAGATCGGGGGGCTCGCCTTCCAGATGATGGTCCCGATCCTGGCCGGCTTCATCGCCTACGCGATGGCCGACCGGCCGGCGATCGCGCCCGGGATCGTCGGCGGGCTGATCTCCAACGAGATCGGGGCCGGCTTCCTCGGGGGGATCGCCGCCGGGCTGCTCGCCGGCTGGGCGGTGATGCTGCTGAAGAGGATCAACGTTCCGGGTCAGTTCCAGCGGCTCATGCCGATCCTCGTCTACCCGCTCGTCGCGACCTTCGCCGTCGGTGCGCTGATGATCTTCGTGCTCGGCCAGCCGATGGCCGACATCACCGCCGGTCTCGAGGGCTGGCTCGACGGGCTCGCCGGAGCGAACGCGATCGTGCTCGGTCTGATCCTCGGCTCGATGATGGCCTTCGACATGGGCGGTCCGGTGAACAAGGTCGCCTACACCTTCGCGATCGCCGGCCTCGACGTCGGCGCGCAGGCGCCGATGGCCGCGGTGATGGCCGCCGGGATGACGCCGCCGCTCGGTATGGCGCTCGCGACCGTGATCCGTCCGAAGATCTACACCCCGGCCGAGAAGCGCGCCGGGCAGGCGGCCTGGGTGATGGGCGCGTCGTTCATCACCGAGGGGGCGATCCCGTTCGCGGCGGCCGATCCGATCCGGGTCATACCGTCGCTGATGGTCGGCTCCGCGGTCACCGCCGCGATGTCGCTCGGGTTCGGCGCGACGCTCGGGGCTCCGCACGGCGGCATCTTCGTGTTCGGACTGATCGGCAACCTCGTCCCGTACATCATCGCCATCGTGGTGGGTACGGTCATCACGGCGGTCCTGGTCAACGTGCTGAAGTCACTCGGACGCGAGCCGGAGGAGGCCGCGGCCGCGGTGCCCGAAGCGCAGGAGGCGGCGGCAGGTGCCTGAGCAGACGGTGGTGCTGAACAACGAGAGCGGGCTCCACGCGCGGCCGGCGAAGGTCTTCGCCAAGCGCGCTGCCGCCAAGGAGTGCGACGTGACCATCAGCAAGGGGGACCGGGAGGCGAACGCGAAGTCCGTCCTCTCGGTCCTGACACTCGACGTCGTCCAGGGCGACGAGGTACGCATCAGCACGGACGGCGACGGGGACGAGGAGGCGCTCGCCGACCTCGTCGCTCTCGTCGAGACCGGCCTCGAGGAGGTCGAGGAGGCGTGAGGCTCACCGGCGGGGGACGAGGTTGAGCACCGAGCTGGAGGGGCGGCCGGCGGCGCCCGGCGTCGCGGTCGCCCCCGCCTTCCGACTGGAGCACGTCGACGTCGTCGCCAGCCTCGAGGAGCCCTCGGGCCGGTCCATCGACCCCGAAGAGGAACGCGGCCGGCTCCGGGAGGCGCTGGAGACGGCCGAGCAGGACCTCCGGGAGCTGGCCGGGGAGGTCGCCGCGGAGGCGGGCGACGAACAGGGCGAGATCTTCGAGGCGCACGCCGAGTTCGCGGCCGATCCCGAGCTGCGCAGCCGGGCGGAGGACGCGGTCGCGGAGGGAGCGAGCGCGGAGCGGGCGGTCGCCGACGCGTTCGGATCGTTCCGGGAGCTGCTCGCCGCGTCGGAGAGCGAGTACCTGGCCGCGCGGGCCGACGATCTCGATGACGTCCGGGACCGCGTCCTCGCCGTGCTCACCGGCGCCGAGGGGAGTGCCGGGCCGACGCAGCGTTCGGTGATCGTCGCGGACTCGCTCAGCCCCTCCCGGACCGCGGGGCTGCCGCGTGAGCTGATCGCCGGGATCGCGACCGCGAGCGGGTCGCCGACGAGCCACGCGGCGATCCTCGCCCGGAGCCTCGGCATCCCGGCGGTCGTCGCGGTGGACGGACTGGTCGAACTGGTCGGTCGCGACACCGAGATCGCCCTCGACGGCGAACGGGGTGTGGTGATCGTCGCTCCCGACGACGAGCAGCGACGGCGGTTCACCGCGCGCGCGGAGGAGGATGCCGCGCGACGGGACCGTCTCGCCGCGCTGCGTGACGAGCCCGCCCGCACCGCCGACGGTCACCGCATCGAGCTCGCGGCGAACGTCAACGACCCCGATCGCCTCGACGCGGCCGTCGAGTACGGCGCTGAGGGCTCCGGGCTGGTGCGCACCGAGTTCCTCTTCCTCGACCGTGAGGACGCCCCGACCGTCGACGAACAGGCCACCTTCTACCGCAGCGTCCTCGAGGCGATGCCGGGGCACCGGGTCGTCTTCCGGACCATGGACGTCGGCGCCGACAAACCCCTGCCGTTCGTGGACCGCCCTGCGGAGGAGAACCCGGCGCTCGGCGTCCGGGGGATCCGCCTCTCGCTCGCGGCGCCGGAGCTGTTCCGGGACCAGCTCCGGGCGCTGCTGCGGGCACGGGCCGGCGTGGGCGATGACGCCGGCCGGCTCGCGATCATGTTCCCACTCGTCTCTGTGCCGGAGGAGCTCGATGCGGCCCGGGCCGTGCTCGCGGAGATCGCTGCGGAGGAGGAGGTGGACCTCGGACCCGTGGAGATCGGCACCATGGTCGAGGTGCCGGCGGCCGCGCTCGCCGCCGACCGCATCGCCGAACGCTCCGACTTCCTGTCGGTCGGGACGAACGACCTGCTGCAGTACCTGTTCGCCGCCGACCGCCTGGCCGGAGAGGTCGCTGGTCTCGTCGATCCACTCGACCCGCTGGTGCTGCGGCTGCTCCGGGAGGTGATCGGGGCCGCCCACCGACAGGACGTGTGGGTGGGCGTCTGTGGCGAGGCCGCCGCCGAGCCGGCGGCGGCGGCGGCGTTCGTCGGGCTCGGCGTCGACGAGCTGTCCATGACCCCCGCGGCGGTGCCCGAGATCAAGGGCATGCTGCGCGAGGTCGAGCTTCCGGCCCTGCAGGCCGCGGTCGAGGAGGCGATGACGGCCACCGACCGCAGCGCCTCCCGCGAGCGTGTGGAATCAGCGTTGCCCCGGTGAGCCTGCGCGCACGCGTCCCGCCCCGTCGACGGGATCCCGAGGGTCGCCGTCGGGAACGGTGACGGTACGGTAACCGTTATGGTACTGTACAGGAAAGCTCACGGCGGATGACGAAGTGTGACGACCGGACGACGACGCAGGGTCGGGGTGCTGGATGGTTGAGCACAGTGACGGGGATCGTCCCGACGCGGACCACGGCTCGGGCGGTCGGGCGAGCGAGGCGGCGGAGCGCGACTGGGAGCGCGCCCTCGACGACCCGGACACGCCGCTGTACACGGTCGGGGTCGTCGCCGAGCTCGTCGGCGTCGATCCCCAGGTGGTGCGCGGCTACGACCGGCGCGGCCTCGTCGAGCCCGACCGCGTCGATTCCGGCCACCGCCGCTACTCGCGGCGGGATATCGCGCGACTGGCGCACGCGCTCGACCTCGCCGACGAGGGGATCACCCGCGCCGGGATCGAGCGGATCCTGGCGCTCGAGGACCGGCTCGCCGGTCCGGACGACGAGGGGCCGCCCGACGAGGCGGCATGACC
>CAZADJ010000157.1:5084-6518 GCA_964483845.1 uncultured Actinomycetota bacterium
GCGACCCAGGAGGTGAGCGCGCATGCTGATGCGTTTCGACCCTTGGCGTGAGTTCGACCGCATGGCCTCGCAGATGCTGGGTGACCAGCGGGGCCGCAACCTGTCGATGCCGATGGACGCCTACCGCAGCCAGGACCACCTCGTGCTGCACCTCGACGTCCCGGGCATCGACGCGGACTCGATCGACCTGACGGTGGAGAAGAACGTCCTGACCGTCACGGCCCGGCGCGACGGCTGGAGCCGCGACGAGGCGACGGACATCTTCGCCAACGAGCGGCCGACCGGCGTGTTCACGCGCCAGGTCTTCCTCGGTGAGGGACTCGACTACGAGGCCGTCGAAGCCGAGTACACCGACGGGGTCCTGACGGTGCGCGTGCCGGTCCTGGAGACCGCGAAGCCGCGCAAGGTGCCGATCTCGGTCACCAGCGGCGAGCGCGAGGCCATCGAGGCCACCGCGAGCTGATCAGGTTCGGTCACTGAGCACGGGGCGGCGGGAGATCCCGCCGCCCCTCGTCGTGGGCAGCGCGAGTACCGTGGGAGGAGCGTCGGCGACAGGAGCCAGACCGGTGGACACCGCCGAACCGCCCGTCCGGGATCACCAGCCCGAGCGGCCGGAGACCCGTCTCGCCACGCTCGCCGTCGAGATCGCGTCGGTCGCGGACGCCGAGGCGATCATCTGCGCGACCGAGGACGGCAGCTTGCCCCGACGCATCCTCGAGGCGGCCCCGGACCGGCGCGTCGTCGCCGCGACACCGAACGAGGCGACCCATCGGGAGCTCGAACGGCACGGCATCGAGGTGGTGCGGCTGCCCGCGCGGGTCGCCGACCGCTACCGGCAGGCGCGACTGGCGATCGGGGTCGTCTACGCGGAGGGCGCCATCGCCGAGGGCGACGTGATCGCGTGCACGGTCGGGCACGCGACGAGCCTCGGCGGTGGCGACCTCGTCCTCGTCACCGACGTCGAGGAGGCCAGCGCCGCCTTCGTCGTCTCGGACCTGGTCCGCCTGACGGACGGCATCCGTCCTCGGGTGCTCAGCAGGGTGCTCGAGGTCGCGGCCAGGATCGGACAGGTCGCCCGGCGGGGGAAGCGGGTGGGTGCGCTCTTCGTCCTCGGCGACTCCGACCGGGTGCTCGAGCGCAGCCGGCAGCTGGTGATGAACCCGTTCCGCGGACACCAGCAGGGCGAGCGCATGGTGACCGACCCGGCCATCGACGACACCCTGGTGGAACTCGCGAAGCTCGACGGCGCCTTCATCGTCCGCGGTGACGGACTGATCCGCACCGCCGGTGCGTACCTGGTCGCGGACGAGACGGGGGTCGAGGTCCCATCGGGTCTCGGCGCCCGCCACGTCGCAGCGGCGGCCATCACCGCCCGGACCGACGCCACCGCGGTGGTGGTGTCGGAGACCGACGGCGAGGTCCGTGTGTTCGCCG
>CAZADJ010000158.1:0-6446 GCA_964483845.1 uncultured Actinomycetota bacterium
GACCGACGACTGCCCAGTGGACACCGGTCAGACGCGGCAGCCGCAGCCACCGGGCGACCGCAGCGCCGAGCAACACGACCCAGACGAGATCCGGGATCTGTGCCCCCAGACCGACGATATCGACGCTCGGGTGGATGCCGAGCACGTGCCGTAGGACGATGACGGTGACCACGAGGCTGACACCGACGATCGTCCGCCGCGTTGCCCACTCGACGAGCAGGATCGTGACCAGCGCGATGGCGCCGAGCATCAGGAGGGTGCTCACCGTCAAGTCTGTACCTGGCGCCTACTCGTAGAACCGTCGAGAGCCTACCCCACTCGCGTGCAACGACCCGGAGAGAACGGGATGCACAGTTGGAGCCAGACGACCCCGGACACGAGAACCGCGCGCGCCTACCTCGAGGACCCCGATCTGAGAGGCACCTCGTCCGCGACCGAGCGCGAGCTACCCCGCGAACCACCCCGTCGACCTCCTGCGCATCACCTTCCAGGATTGCGGGCACCACCGGACCCGGGCGACCACACCGCCGTCACACCACCGCCCGAAGCGCTTCCGCGGAAGCATCGAACTCAACCCGCCAACCACCCGCCCCCGAGTTAGGGAAAGATCGGGGCTAGGGGGTGATGGTGGGGAGTCCGCCGTGTTCGATCAGACCGATCATCTTGGCGGCTTCACCGAGGTGCGCGTCCCACATCGCCTGGTTCTGCGGATGCTGCGGGTAGGCAGGGAAGCCGTGACCGTCGCGCTTCCACGCCGCTTCGAGCAGCTCGTCCTCCGGCGCGAACCGGTGCGCCACCGCAGCCGGGATGACGTCGTGGTAGTAGTGCGCCAGCGCGATCGGTTCACCGAAGTTCCTCCGACCCCACCCGTCGTTGACGTAGCGGCTCATCGACCAGGCGAAGAAGTGCAGGTTCTTCGCCTCGAACCCCCCGGCCACCGGGACGCCCGCCGTCCCGTCGTGCCCAGCGGTCGTGGCGTAGTCCCACACGCTCATGTCCCCCCGCCTGGCGTGGTACTCGGCCATCTCGACCAGGTTCGCCAGCACGTTCGCCGAGTACAACCACCCCAGCTGGGGGAAGTCGCTCCTCCCCCGCTCGAAGTCACCCTGCAGACCCTCGGGGAAGACACTGAAACGGACCGTCTCCTCGACGAACAACCGGCTGTGATCGACCAGCTCCTCCACCGTGTACGTCCCGTAGGAAGGACCAGACCCAGGCGCCTGGTAGTCGAAGTGCGCGAGGTAGTTCGCTGCCAGGCTCATCGCTGAGGCCACCGCAGCGTGCCGGTTGCTGTACGCACGCGCCGCAGCACCGATCAGCGGCCCCCCATCGAAGCTGTGCCGATCAGCCGACTCCGACCACCGGACCGTCGAGTAGTCGCGGGCGAGACGGTCAGGAACCTGCTTGCTGTAGATCTCCAGGTGCAACCAGTGCGCGGTCCAGTTCGCGTAGTCGTACATCCACCGGTCCAGCGTCTCGTTCTCCACGTCGGTGAACGCATCACGACCGAGCATGTCCCGCGCCTTCATCAACCGCGTCATCCACTGCGCCTGCGCGAAGATCGGACTCTGGGCCGAGCCCGGGAAGTCCACCGGGTAGCTCACCGCATCGCTGAAGTCGTGCGTCGGATCGGTCGCGTGCGCGAGCAACAGCCGCTTCACCTCACGAGCGAGATCATCACGCTGAGGGTGCGTCGGCTGGGTCATCCACACCCACGCCGCGTGCAACGGACGCACGTAGGCCACATGGTTCGGCCACGGATCCCCCGCCGACAACGGCAGGTCCGGCTGCGACCAGTACGACTCCTGCGGTGCCTCCAAGAACGCCGCCGCCAGCCCCAACGACCGCTCCCCATCACCCGGCGAGTACTCCCCTCCGTGCCCCGCATCACCAACCGCGAAGAACGGACCACCACCCCCCATCCGGTGTTGGAACACCTCGACATCCTCCCCCGAGTACAACAACCGTCCCCCACCGGCTGCACCGTCGGGATCGTCGCTGTTGTTGATCGTTTGGAGCATCTCGTCTTCGACCGGTGTACTGATCGCAGCGGCACCACCGGCGATGGTCATGGCGCTTATGTCAGTGGCATGTTGTTCGAACCAGGTTCGGCTCTCGGCTGAGAGTTGCTGGCCGTCCACCAACACCATGACCCGCCCTGTTCGAGCGGCTGCGGGCCCGGCTGCGAGAGCATCCGGGTAGGACCGGCCCGTCGCGACCCAGGTCTCGGAGAGGGTCATCCCCACTCCGATGGCAACGGCGGCCACGGCGAGCGAGGTCTCGTAGCGGTCAGCGCCAGCGAGTCGCTGGACGGAGAAGCCGGCGTCGAACAGCTCAGCCACGACCTCCTTCGAGACCGCGGCAGGACCGCCGACCACGATGACGCGCTCGACGCCGAGCGACTCGAGAGCCGTTTCCGTCGCGGCGGGGAGGCGGTCGTGTTCCGTGAGCAGAACGGGCCGTCCTTGCCAAGCAGCGAGACTGGAGATGGCCACGGCATCGGGCCAGCCGCTGCCCGGATCCTCGTGCGCACCGAGCACGAGGTACGCGTCCTCGACCGCCTCAGCCGCGGCGAGACGCTCGGCGACCCGAGCAGCCGTCGCGAACCGGTCGGACCCGGAGATCCTGGAGACCTCGCTCACCCCGAGGGCTCGCACCTCATCGAGGAGAGCGTCGGACAGCGCGCCCTCGCCTCCGAGAACGACTACCTCGCGCGGCTCGAGACGGCGGAGCTCGTCAGCCGGCGCCTCATCCAACGAACTGCCCCCGGTCAGGAGGATCGGCGCCCCCAGGACACGAGCGAGCGGCGCAGCTGCCAAGGCGTCGGGATAGCCGTCGGAGCGCGCGAGCATCACCACGTCCGCGCCGTCAGCGAAGGTTGCGGCCGAGATCGCCGCGGCTGTATGGGTTCGGTCCGCCCCCGCCAACCGCTCCGCGAGGACCGGATCGTCGTCATGGCTGGCGTCGGCACCGGCAGCCCCCGGCGGCTGCGGCACCAGCACGACCATCAGGGCCAGGACGACCAGGAGAGGCAGTAGCGGCCGGAGGTGGTCGGCGGCACGCAGTGTTCGCTCGTTCATTCGCTCGAGTCCCTCGTGGCGGCGGGGACCTCGGTTGGAACCGGGTCGGTGCGTCGTCCCAGGTATCGACCGAGCCACGGTCGGACTTGAGGTGCGGAACCGCCGACGACCGCATCGAACGGCTCCGCACGCGTGGCACCGAGAAGTACCCTCGTCGCTCCCCGACCACACCGGAGCACCGGTGCCCGACCGCATGCGAGTCGCGCTCGTGCACAGCTTCTACTCGTCGCGGCAACCCAGCGGCGAGAACAACGTGGTCCGAGCCGAAGCGGCGGCGCTACGCCGCGCCGGGCACGAGGTCGACCTACTCTCCGTCGCGACGGACGATCTCGCGGGACGGCCCACCTACGCGCTGCGCGCCGCGGCCCGGGTGGCGACCGGACGCGGACGCGATCCCCTCGGCGAGCTCGAGCGCTTCGGCCCGGACGTGGTGCACGTCCACAACCTCTTCCCGAACCTCGGGCGCCGTTGGGTCTCGGAGCTCAGCGCCGGTCTCGTCCACACGCTGCACAACTACCGGCCGCTCTGCGCGAACGGCCGGCTGCTGCGCGACGGCGCGATCTGCACCCTCTGTCCCGACGGCCGTCGCTGGGCCGGGGTGCGTTACGCCTGCTACCGGGACTCCCGGCTCGCGACCCTCCCGATCGCGTGGGCGAACCGTCACGGGCCCCGGGCCGACCCGGTGATCGCCCGGGCGGATCGTCTCGTCCTCCTCTCGGAGCGGCAGGCGGCGCTGTACCGACGCGCAGGTCTCCCCGGCGACCGCATGACGATCTGGCCGAACTTCCTCCCCGACGATCTCGACCCGGGCACTGGGACGGGAGCGGGCGGCGACGTGTGGCTGTACGTCGGCCGGCTGAGCAAGGAGAAGGGCATCCTCGAGCTCCTGCGCCGGTGGCCCCCCGAGATCCCCCTGCGCGTCGCGGGGGACGGAGCGCTCCGCGACCGGGTCGAGGCGGCAGCGGGGCCGGCGGTCCAGGTGCTCGGCGCGGTCGACCGCGGACGGGTGCTCGAGCTGATGCGCGCGAGCGTCGGGCTCGTGTTCCCGAGCCTCTGGTACGAACCGGCCGCCGCCCCGCTCGTCTACGTGGAGGCGCTCGCCGCCGGGCTACCGGTGCTCGCCCTCCCGCCCAGCCCGGTAGCCGAGTCGGTCGTCCGGGACGGCACCGGTGAGGTCGTCTCGTGGGACGACGATCTCGCCCTGATCCTGCCCGGAGCGGCGGAGCGTCTCGCCGGGCTCCGCAGCCGCTGCCGGGAGGTCTTCGAGCAGGCGCACACCGAGGCCGCCTACGTGGCACAGGCGGTGAGCGTCTACGAGCGGGTCGTCGCCGAGCACGGGGGCGCGGCGTCCTGAGAATCCGTCCTGCGTCGGTGGCCGCTCACCGCGGGGCCGCGAGCGCCCCCTCGATCCCGCCGGCGAAGCGCTCGACCATCCCCGTGAGGGTGAGGCCGTCGGCGCTGCGCCGCGCGCCCTCCGAGAGGCGCGCGAGCCGCGAGGGGTCCTCGAGGAGGTCGGCGACCGCATCCCCGTAGCGCAGCGGATCGCCCCCGTCGTCCACGAACAGGCCGTTCACCCCGTCCACGAGGTACTCGATCTCTGGCGGGTGCGGGTACGACCGGCTCGCCACCAACGGGAGGCCGGCGGCGAAGCCGTCGACGATCGCTAGCCCGACCCAGGCCGGTATGAGGAGCACGTCCGCCGCGGCGAGCAGCACCGCGAGGTCGTCCCCGTAGCGCGGGCCGGTCAGGTGCAGCCACGGCCGAGACGCCGCGAGGTGACCGGCCGACTCCGTCCTCCAGCCGGCGACGACGAGCTCGAAACCCGGTACCCGCTCGCGCGCCCGGTCAGCGCCGGCGACGAGGTGGTCGAGGCGCTTGCGCTGCCGCGCGGTGCCGACGAAGACGGCGAGCCGGTCGCCGACGAGCCCGAGCTCCGCACGCAGGCGGGCGCTGTCGTCCTCGTCCACCGCGGCCACCCGCCGCGCGAGCGTCTCCGTGTCGGTGGTGTTGCGCAGGACGGTGACCCGTTCCTGCGGCAGGCCTTGCGCGACCGCGCGCTCCGCGCTCCCCTCCGTGTAGGCGAAGTACCAGTGCGCCCTGCGGACCATCCAGCGCCGGAGCGCGTCGGCGCCGGCCGTGCGATCCTCCGCCCGGTCCGTCCCGTGGCCCCAGAGCGCGGTGGGAGGCCCGATCGAGCGGACGATGACGAGCGGGTAGGTCTCGAGGCGTCGCGCCGCGTGCTGGACGACGACGAGCTCAGCGTCGGCCACCCGACGCACCACCGGATGCCACGTGAGCGACCGCCCGGCGAGCCGCAGCTCCCGCACGTCGACGTGCGTCACCCAGGGCCGCTCGGCGGTCCAGCGGAGCCGATCGGGGGAGCCCGAACCGTGGATGAGGCTGAGGTCGACCCCGCGACGATCCAGCTCGGTCCGGAGGCGGTCGAAGAGATCGCGGCGGTAGGGCGGTAGCGGTCGCTGGACCACGGCCACCTCGGGACGCTCGTCTCGGGTCATCCCGCGGCCCCCCCGACCGGCCACCGCTCCGGCATCGCCGCGATGGCCGTCTCCCGCAGCCGTCGGCGTGCGCGGACCACGGCGCGGTAGCCGGGGTCGGTCGGATCCAGCATCGCCGCGCTGCGATCGAGGTACGGCAGGAGGAAGCGCGGCGCGGTCGCCGGGTCCAGTCGCGCCCCCTCGGCGTACGCCCGGAGTGCTGCGCCGACCCACCCTGCGCCGGTGCCGACCCCGTCGAGGAGCTCACCCTCGGAGGGACGACCGAGCGCGGCGTGGCACTGCACGAGGTAGTGGAGGACGTCGTGGAAGGCGGGGGCGTCTCGGGTGGCGTCCGCCCAGTCCACGAGCACCCACCCGTCCACGGTGCGGAGCAGGTTCCAGGGCGCGAGGTCGCCGTGTGCGGCCCCCCGCTCGCCATCCCCAACCGCCGCGAACATCGCGCCGACGCCGCGCAGGACCTCCGACGGAGGTCGCCACGGCTCCGGCTGGAGACGCCACCGCACCGCCTCCCACAGGACGACGTCCTCCTCCTCCGCCACGAGCCTCGGCCCGGAGACCGGGCCACCGAGGTGCGGCGCGAGGGTCCGCATGGCCTCGGTCTCCCGCCGCAGCGAGACCCGTCCCGGCTCGTCGCTCGCGCACTTCGCGAGAGTCCTCGGGCGTCCGTCGGCGTCGAGGATCAGCGCGACGTAGCCGGTCCCCTCCCGCTGGCTACGTGCCACGGCGAGGAGACCCCCCGGGGGGAGGTGGTCCCCGAGGCGCGCACGTTCGGTCTCGAGCCGGTCCCGGCTGCGGGGGAGCAGGCGGAACACGCCGGCGGTCGCCGCGAGCCGGAGCAGCCGCCAGGCCA
>CAZADJ010000159.1:0-6370 GCA_964483845.1 uncultured Actinomycetota bacterium
CGCTCCTCGGCCGCCCGGACCAGTGCTTCGACCACACCGTCGATGTCGTGCTCCTGCGCCTCGACGGCCACCTCGATGTCGAACTCCCGGCACGTCGCCGTCGTCACCGGCCCGATCGACACGACCGTGGCGGTCCACGGCCGTCCATCCGTCAGCTCCACGAAGTTGCGGACGGTCGACGACGATGTGAAGGCGATGAGATCGATCTGGCCGTCCGCGAGGCGATCAGCGACGCCGGGGGGCAGATCCTCGGGGACCGCCGTCACGTACGCGTCCACGGTGACCGGGTCGTAGCCCCGGTCGGTCAGCACCTCCGGCAGGGTCTCCGAGGCGATGTCCGCACGGGGTAGCAGGACGCGCCCCTCGCCCTGCGGAAGGGCGGCACCTAGCGCAGCCGTGGTCGACGTGTCCGGAACGAGGTCCGGTTCGATCTCCAGCTCCGCGCGGAGCGTGCGAGCGGTCCCCGGCCCGATGGCGGCCAGCTCCACGTCCGCGAACACCTCCGCGTCGAGACCGGCCTCATCGAGGGCGACAGCGACCGCCCGCACCCCGTTCGGGGAGGTCAGGCAGACCGCCGTGAACTCACCCCGGGCGACCCCCCGGAGCGCCGCCGCCAGCGCGTCGCGGTCACCCGGGCGGATCTCGATCGTCGGCGCCTCGACCGGCTCACCGCCCAACGCCCGGATCCGGGTCGAGAGCGCCTCGGCCTGCTCCGGCGCCCGGGGGACCAGGACCGAGCGGCCGGCCAGGGGTCCGGACGCCTCAGGTCCCGACGTCTCAGGTCCGGAGATCTCACCACCGCCGGTCGCGTCCACCGCCCCGTCCTCCGGCGCCGTCATCACGGGCCGCCCATGGCGGTCCGGTCGCGAGCGGCTTGGAGGCGCTCGACGATCGCGTCCCCCCCGCGCTCCCGGAGGGTGTCGGCCAGCGTCCGTCCCAGAGCCTCCGGCTCGCTCGGTGCCGCCTGCGCGCTGCCGCGGAGCATGCGCGTCCCGGATGGGTCGGCCAGCATCCCGAGGAGCTCCAGCCGTCTCGTGCCGTCGACCTCGACGAAGTGCCCGTGCGCTCCGATCGGCGCGGTGCACCCACCCTGCAGGGCGGTGAGGAGGGCCCGTTCGGCGCGGACGATCGTGCGCGTGTCGTCATCATCCAGGTTGCGGAGCGCCTCGATCGTCTCCCCGTCGTCGTCGCGGCACTCGACGGCGAGCGCGCCCTGAGCCGCAGCGTGGAGGCACTCGCCGTGCTCGAGCGGGATGCCCTGGAGCGGGAGATCGGTGCCGCCGAGGCGCGCCAGACCGGCGACCGCGATCACGACCGCGTCCAGATCGCCTTCGGCGACGCGGCCGAGGCGTGTGTCGAGGTTGCCGCGCAGCGGCTGGACGATCAGGTCCCGGCGGGCGCGCTGCAGCTGGGCGCGGCGCCGGGCGCTGGACGTCCCGACGGTCGCACCCTGGACCAGGGTGGCCAGCCGCTCCCCGTCCCGAGTGACCAGCAGGTCCCGCGGGTCCTCGCGGCGTGGGACCGCACCGATCATGAGCCCCCGGACACGCTCGGTGGGCAGGTCCTTGTGTGAGTGGACCGCGACGTGCGCCCGGCCGTCCCGCACCGCCTCCCGGATCCGGTCGACGAACAGCCCCTTGGCGTCGAACGACTCCACCGCCCGGTCAGGGTGCTCGTCGCCGGTGGTGGCCAGCGGGAGCAGCTCGGCGGGGCGTCCGGTCGCATCCGCGAGGGCGTCGGCGACCAGGCGCGCCTGGGCGCGGGCGAGGGTGCTGCGGCGGGTGGCCACGAGCCACGGACCAGACACGCCGTCGCTCACTCGTCGAGGTCGAAGAGCTCCCGCAGGGCGATGGCGTAGTGCTCCGCACCGCCGCGGTCCGCGAGTCCCTTCAACCGGACGGTGGGCTCGTGGAGCAGGGTGTTGATGATGCCGCGGGTGACCGCCTCGACGGCTTCGCGTTCGTCCTCGTCGAGGTGCGACAGCCGGCTGGCGAGACGCTCGATCTCCCCCTCGCGGACCTCGTCCGCACGCTCCCGGAGCGCACGGATCGTCGGCTCGACGGAGACGGCGTGGGTCCAGGCGCGGAAGCGCGCCGTCTCCTCGTCGACGATGGCCTGTGCCGCGGTCATGCTCTGCCCGGTGTCTCCCGCCTCCGCGAAGGCCCGCACGTCCTCCAGGTCGATGATCTCCACACCGTCCAGCCGCCCACAGTCCGGGTCGACGTTGCGCGGGAGAGCGAGGTCCAGCACCAGGAGCCGGGTACCACGCCGATCGAGGGCCCGGCGTGCGATGTCGACATCGATCAGCGGACGCGAGGCGCCGGCACAGCAGACGACCAGGTCAGCCTCAGCGAGGGCGGGAACCAGGTCGTCGACGACGACCCCGTCGTAACGGCCGGCCAGACGCTCGGCGCGCTCACGCGAGCGGTTGCGGACGAGTGTGCGGCCGATGCCGACGTCGAGGAGGCGAGCCGCCGTGAGCCCTCCGATCTTGCCCGCCCCGAGGATCAGGGCGGTCCGACCCTCGAGGTCATCACCGACCCGCTCGGCGACGACCTCCAGCCCGACCTCGACCATGGAGGACGCGCCGCGACCGATGTCCGTCTCGGCACGGACCCGCCGCGAGCAGCGGATCGCGCGGTTGAACAGCGTCTGGATGACGCGTCGGCTGGCGCCCTCGTCACGGGCGACGTTGGCGGCCTGCTTGACCTGGACGGCGATCTGACGCTCCCCGACGATCACCGAGTCCAGACCGGACGCGACCGAGAACAGGTGGCCCGCCGCGGCGGCGTCGAAGTGGCTGTAGAGGGCGACCGCCATCGTCTCGCGGTCGACATCGCCGCGGTCGGCGAACCAGCCGATCAGCTCGTCGAGCGCCGGGTGGAAGCGGCTCGCGTGGGCGTAGACCTCCACCCGGTTGCACGTGGAGAGCACCGCCGCCTCGACGACGTGTTCGAGGGCGGTGAGCGACGCGAGCGCCTTCGGGTGGTCGTCGCTCGGCACCGCGAGCCGCTCCAAGAGCTCGGCCGGCGCCGTCTGGTGGGTCACACCGAGGGTGAGGAGTGACATCTCAGCTCCTCGCCACGTCAGACGGGTGCACGGTCAGGTGGTCCTCGAGGGGGCGGATCGGTCCGTCGTCACGGCCCCACCGTACCGATGCGCGGAGCCGGCGCGCACCTCGTCCAGCGACGCCCTCCCGCACGCCGTGCACGCACCCCGTCCGGCCGCGGGCCCCCGACGTTCGGCCGTCCCCCGCGGGGCTCATCCGACGTCGTCCACGGAGGAGGTCGGTTCACGGCCCAGGTGCTCGTGGTAGACGAGGACGCCGAGCTCGCTGGAGAGGTCGACCCGGCGCACCCGCACGTCCCCCTCGGCCTCGATGTGTACCGGTGCGAAGTTCAGGATCGCGGTGATGCCCGCGTCGCGGATGCGTCCCGCCATCTCGGGCGCGGCCTCGGCGGGAACGGCCAGGATCGCGACGTCGGCGCGGCTCTCCGAGACAACCCGGTCGAGATCGTCGGCGTGCTCGACGGTGACCCCGCCGAGATCGCGTCCGACGAGCTCCGGGTCGGTGTCCACGAGCGCGGCCACCCGGAACCCCGAGTCGCTGAGCCCGGCGTAGGTGGCGAGTGCACGCCCGAGGTTGCCGACACCGACGATGGCGATGCGCCACTCGCCGGTGAGCCCGAGCGCCTCGGTCAGCCGCTCGCGCAACTGCTCCACCTCGTAGCCGACCCCTCTCGTGCCGTGCGACCCGAGCCACGACAGGTCCTTGCGCACCTGCGCGGGGTTGACGCCCGCGACACGCGCGAGGTCCTCGCTGGAGACGACCTCGGTCCCTGCGAGTGCGAACTCGCCGAGCACGCGGCGGTAGTGGTGCAAGCGGATCACGGTCGCCTCGGGGAGCGGACGCGGTTCACCCACCGCGGACCCGTTCCGTCGCGCGGCGTACAGCGGCGGCGATCACGCCCCGCTCGATGCGGCCCTCGGCGATCTCCTCCCCGTCGACCGCGACGACAGGGACGCGGACGTTGTAGCGGCGCTGGAGGTCGGGGTCCGCGTCGATGTCGATCAACCGGACCTCCGCGTCGCCGGACTCCTCCGCGGCGAGGCGCTCCGCCGTCGCGCACAACCCGCAGTCCTCGCGCGTGTAGACCTCCACCACGGCCGGGGCGGGCGCACCGGCCGTGGCAGCCGGCGCGGCAGCGGGGGTCGTTCGCGTGAAGCCCGCGTACATGACGGTCACGCCGACGGCGAAGGCGATGGCGTGGCCCTCGGTCTCGCCGACGAACGCGAACAGGCCGCCGGACGCGGCGATCAGCACCCCGAGGCCGATCAGGAGGTTGCCGATGACGAGGTGGGGGCTCCCGCGACCGCGGAGCCGGATCGCCGCGGTCACCGCACCGACGACGACGAGGATCGAGCCGAGCGCGTTCCCTCCGACGGCGAAGCTTCGTACCTGCGGCGGGAAGAGCTCGCTGCCCTCCGGGAGGTGCTCGACGGGGACCGGTCCCGTGATCTCGCCGGCGAGCACGACGAACGAGGCGATCGCGGTGAACGTCGCGACCAGGGCGAGCGAGCCGGCGCCGACCGCCTCCCCCCGGGCCGTCAGCAGCAGCATCCCCCAGAGCACGCCGAACGCGACCCCGACCGCGAACAGCGACGGCTGGTCGGTGACCACCATCGGGACGAGGAAGAGGGCCGCGACGACGAGGCCGGTGGCGCCGAGGACCCGCAGTGACACGGTGTCACGCGAGGAGATCACGACCGTCCCGAGCGCGAGCCACGGCACCACGAGCACGCCGCCGAGGAGGTAGTAGGCGCGGAACCACGCGCTGGACCAGCCGTAGGCCTCACCCCAGGCGAGGCTGGCGGCGGCGAGACAGAACATGGCGAGGGAGATCGCCCAGTGGACGAGTGCCCGGTTGACGCGTCCACGGATCAGGTAGCGGCGGACGAGCGCGACGGCGAACGCCCCGGCGACGACCGCGGCCGCCCCCGAGATCAGCGCGCCGGTCGCGTCAAGCACGGCGTGCCTCCTCGTCCGACCCGTCCCGCAGGGCGGTGCGTCGGACCTTCCCGGTGGCCGTGTAGGGGAGCTGGTCCACGATGCGGACCACCTCGGGGCACTTGTACCGCGCCAGCCGGCGGTGCGCCCACGCGACCACCTCGTCCTCGGAGAGGTCGACACCGGCACGCGGGACGACGAAGGCCTTCACCGCCTCGCCGGTGTAGGGGTGGGGCTCGCCGACGACCGCCGCGGCGTCGATCTCCGGGTGCTCCATCAGCGCCCGCTCCACCTCGCGCGGGTAGACGTTGAAGCCGGAGACGATGATGAGGTCGCGCTTGCGGTCCACCAGCCGCAGGAACCCGTCCTCGTCGCGCACGCCGACGTCGCCGGTCCGCAGCCAGCCGTCGTCGGTGAGGACCTCGCGGGTCGCCTCCTCGTCACCCCAGTAGCCGGCGAAGACGTTCGGACCGCGTACCCACACCTCCCCGGGGTCGCCGGGTCGCACGTCGTCGCCGGCCTCGTCCACGAGTCGCAGCTCCACGCCGGGGAGGGGGAGCCCGACCGCGCCGGGGCGGACCTCGCCGGCCATCGCGTTCGACGTCACCGCGGGTGCCGCTTCGGTCAACCCGTAGCCCTCCCAGATCGTGATGCCGAAGTCGTCGCGGAAGCGTTCCAGCACGCTGGCCGGCAGCGGAGCCGCGCCGGACACCGCGATGCGCACGGAGGAGAGATCGAGGTCCGACGCACCGGGGGTGTTCAGCCAGGCGAGGTACATGGGCGGTGCGCCGAGCAGCACGGTGACGCGGTGGTCGGCGACGTCCTCGAGCGTCTGCAGCGGGTCGAAGCGCCCGACGAGGACGATCGTCGCGCCGGCTCGCACCGCGGTGCCGAGCGCGACGTTCATGGCGTAGATGTGGAAGAGCGGCAGCACGCCGAGGATCACGTCCCCCTCGGTGACCCCGAGGCGGGTGGCCAGGACCTGGTCCTGGTTGGCGGCGAGGTTCGCCCGGGTGAGCATCGCCCCCTTGGGGCGACCGGTGGTCCCCGAGGTGTACACGAGCGCGGCGATGTCGTCGGGTCGGCGGTCGGGCTCGTCGCCGGAGCCGTCGGACGCCTCGAGGAGGTCCCGCCAGCGGTGGTCGGCCCCGGCCAGCGGCCCCGAGGCGCCGGCGGCCACGACGTGCTCCACCCCGGTCGAGGCCAGGTCGGGCGCGATGCCGTCCACGGTCGACCAGACCGCCTCGGAGGCGACGAGCACGCGCGGCCGACAGTCCCCCAGGACCTCGCGAACCTCCACGGGCGTCAGGAGCGGGTTCAACGGGACCACCGTCCCGCCCGCACGCAGGGTTCCGAGGAAGG
>CAZADJ010000160.1:0-6295 GCA_964483845.1 uncultured Actinomycetota bacterium
CGGAGCCGGATCGGGTCGACCTCGTGCTCGCGCTTGTAGTCGAGCCACGCCTCGATCAGGTCGGGGGTGAACACCCCGCCCTCGAGGAGGAACTCCTGGTCCGCCTCGAGCGCATCGAGAGCCTCGCCGAGCGAGCCGGGCACGCTGGGCAGGTCCGCGAGCTCCTCGGGCGGCAGGTCGTAGATGTTCTTGTCGACCGGGTCGGGGGGCTCGATCTTGTTGCGCACGCCGTCCAGGCCGGCCATCAGCATGGACGAGAACGCCAGGTACGGGTTGCAGGACGGGTCGGGGCAGCGGAACTCGATCCGCTTCGCCGCGGGTGAGTCACCGCTCAGCGGGATGCGCACCGCCGCGGAGCGGTTGCGGTTGGAGTAGACGAGGTTCACGGGGGCCTCGTAGCCGGGCACGAGCCGGCGGTAGCTGTTCGTCGTGGGCGCGGCCCAGGCGAGGATCGCCGGGGCGTGCTCGAGGATCCCGCCGATGTACCAGCGCGCCGTGTCGGACAGCTGCGCGAAGCCGGTGTCGTCGTAGAACAGCGGCTCGCCGTCCTTCCACAGCGACTGGTGGGTGTGCATCCCGGAGCCGTTGTCCTGGAAGATCGGCTTCGGCATGAACGTCACCGTCTTCCCGGCGGCCCAGGCGACGTTCTTCACCACGTACTTGTAGTTGAGGACCTTGTCGGCGACCTTGAGCATCGAATCGAAGCGGATGTCGATCTCGGCTTGGCCGGCGGTGCCGACCTCGTGGTGGTGCAGCTCGACCTGGATCCCGGCGCGCTGCAGCTCGAGCACCATCTCGGAGCGCAGGTCCTGGAAGTGGTCCATCGGCGGGACGGGGAAGTAGCCCTCCTTGTACCGCGGCTTGTACCCCTTGTTGCCACCGTCCTCCTCACGCCCCGTGTTCCAGGCGGCCTCCTCGGAGTCGAGGTAGTGGAACGAGGAGAACTGGTTCTGATCGAAGCGCACCGAGTCGAAGATGTAGAACTCCGCCTCGGGGCCGAAGTGCGCCGTGTCGGCGATGCCGGTCGAGGCGAGGTACGCCTCGGCCTTCCGCGCGATGTTGCGTGGGTCGCGGCTGTAGGCCTCGCCGGTCACCGGGTCGTGCACGAAACAGGTGATCGCGAGCGTCCTGTGCTCGCGGAACGGGTCGTCCATCGCGGTGGTCGGGTCCGGGAGCAGGAGCATGTCCGACTCCTGGATCTCCTGGAACCCACGGACCGACGACCCGTCGAAGTACAGGCCGTTCTCGAACAGGTCCTCGTCGACCTCGGTCGCCGGCAGCGAGGCGTGCTGCACCGTGCCGGGCAGGTCGACGAAGCGGAGATCGACGATCTCGTAGCCCTCGTCGCTGATCCTCTGGACGACCTCTGCTGGTGTGGCTGAGCTCCCCAACGTGCGCTCCTTCCTCGGACCTGTGACCTCGTTCGTTCGTGCGTCTCGCACGCTACGGCCGGGGGGTAACGCGGCCGTTCCCGCTCCGTTTCGCGCGTGTTACGTGTCCCGGGGGTCCGACCGCTCCTTCGCCCTGCCCATGCGGCGGGCAGGGGAGTCCTGGTCGTCGTCGGCGAAGACGACCTTCTGGTGGGGGAAGGGGATCTCGATCCCGAGCCCGTCGAACGCCCGCTTCACATCCTGCCGGAAGCGGCGCGCGACCGGGAACTGCTCCAGCGGGAGCGTCTTCAGGTAGGTGCGGATCGTCACCCCCGAGGTGCCGAGCTCCTCCACGCCGAGGATCTCGATGTCCTCGAGGATCTTCGGCCCGAACTCCGGGTCGCGGCGCAGCTCGGCCGCGACCTCCTCGATCACCGGGATGACCTCGTCGACGTCCTCGCCGTAGGCGACCTCGATGTCGACGAGCGCCCGGGACCACTCCTTGGAGCGGTTGCCGAGCTCACGGATCTCGCCGTTGGGGACGAACCACACGGTCCCGTCGATCGATCGCACGCGGGTCACCCGCAGGGTGATGTCCTCGACCCGGCCGGCGATGAGCTCCCCGATGCGGATGTTGTCGCCGACCCCGTACTGGTCCTCGAGCAGGATGAAGAACCCGGAGAGGAAGTCCTTGACCAGCGACTGCGCACCGAAGCCGAGCGCGACCCCGACGATCCCCGCACCGGCGAGGATCGGGCCGAGCGGGAGGCCGATCATCGCGAGCGCGGTCGCGAGCGCGATCGCCCAGATCACCAGGGCCGTCACCTCGGCCATCACCTTGCCCAGCGTCCGTGCCCGCAGCTCGGCCCGCACCTGCTTGGCCTGGTCGGCGCGCTCGAGGGTGCGGGTGGTGGCGCGGCTCACCCACTTCGCGACGCCGCGCCGGGCGTAGCGCACGACCACCGCGGTCACCACCACGAGCACGACGACCTGGAGCGTGGTCAGCAGCATCGGGAGCCAGTTGTCGGCGAACCACTCCGTCAGGCTCTGCTCCTGGGCGAGCACGACCGGGTTCACGGCACACCCGCTGCGGGCGCTCGCCCGGTCGACCGGCGCGTAGTGTTGTCGCCGCGGACGACCGCGGAGGAGGACGCGACCCGATGGCGACCGACGTGACGACGGTCCTCGCGCAGGCGGCCGACGAGATGGGTCGGATGGGGCGGCTCGTCCTCGAGCTCACCGACAACGAGGCGCTCGCGCTCCTCCTCGACCAGATCGTCGGGACGCCGCTGCGCGTCGCGCTCATCCTCATCGTCGCCTACCTCGCCAACCGGTTCGCCCGGCGTGCGATCCACAGGTTCGTGGACCGGATGCAGGAGGAGGAGACGGTGGAGAGGCTCGGCCGGGTGCGACGCCGGACCGGGCTGTCGCTGCTGGACACCGGGCGCGCGCCGAGCGTGCGACGCGCGCAGCGGGCGGAGTCGATCGGCGCGATCCTGCGCAGCGGAACCACGGTCGTGATCTGGACGCTGGCGGTCCTGACCGCCCTGGGCGAGCTCGGCATCCCCCTCGGTCCGGTCCTCGCCGGTGCGGGGATCGTCGGGATCGCTGTCGGGTTCGGGGCGCAGAACCTCGTGCGCGACTTCCTGTCCGGTGTGTTCATGCTCCTCGAGGACCAGTTCGGGGTCGGCGACATCGTTGACGCCGGCGAGGCGACCGGGGTGGTGGAGGGGATCAACCTGCGCACGACGCGCCTCCGCGACATCACCGGGACGGTGTGGCACATCCCGAACGGCGAGATCCGCCGGATCGGCAACCTCTCGCAGGAGTGGTCGCGCGCGGTGCTCGACGTGCAGGTCGCCTACGGGACGGACGTCGACGCGGCCGCGGCCACCATCGAGGAGGTGGCGGTCGCGTTCGCGGAGGATGACGACTGGCGAGCGAGCGTGCTCGAGGAGCCGGAGGTCTGGGGTGTGGAGGCGCTCGGCGTGGACGGGGTCACGATCCGGCTCGTGGTGAAGACCACACCGTTCGAGCGCTGGAACGTGATGCGCGAGCTGCGCCGGCGCGTGAAGGAGGGGCTGGAGGCCGCCGCGATCGAGATCCCGTTCCCGCAGCGCACGGTCTGGATGCGCACCGAGGCCGAGGAGGACCCGTCGGTGCGCACCGGCGGTGAGGGGCCGCCGCCCGGTGGTGGCGTGGACGGGGACGACGACGGGGGGGCTCAGCGGCCGGCCCCCTGAGGTGTGGCGCACGGTGCGGAGGCCGGTGACCAGACCTCGGCCGACCGGGCCTGCTCGCCGGCGTGGTAGCTGGAGCGCACCATCGGGCCAGCCTCGACGTGGGCGAAGCCGAGCTCTTCCGTACCGACGCGGCGGAACTCGGCGAACTCGTCCGGGGTGACGTAGCGGTCGAGGTGCAGGTGCTGCGCTGACGGCTGGAGGTACTGGCCGATCGTGAGCAGCTCCACGCCGGCGTCACGCAGGTCGCCCATCGCGTCGACGACCTCGTCGTTGGTCTCGCCCATGCCGACGATCAGGTTGGATTTCACCGCGGTCGTCGCCGGGAAGCGCTCCCGCGCCGCCGCGAGGAAGTCGAGGGAGGCGTCGTAGCCGAACGCCGGGCGGATCGTCGGGAACAGCCGTCGGCACGTCTCGAGGTTGAAGGCGAACACGTCCGGGCCGGCGTCGACCACCGTGTCCAGTCCGGCGAGCCCACGGTCGGGGTCGTGGCTGTAGCCGAAGTCCGACGGCAGGACCTCGACGCCGCAGCCGGGGACCTGTGCGCGGACCTGCCGGATGGTCTCGGCGACGAGCCAGGCGCCGCCGTCGTCGAGGTCGTCGCGGGCGACCATCGTCACCACGGCGAAGCGCAGGCCGAGGTGGGCGACCGCCTCGGCGACCCGCCGCGGTTCGTCGCGGTCGTAGCCGGCCGGCTTGCCGGTGCGGATCTGGCAGAACCCGCACCGCCGGGTGCAGTCCTCGCCGCCGATGAGGAAGGTCGCCTCGCGCACCTCCCAGCACTCGTAGATGTTCGGGCAGGCGGCCTGCTCGCAGACGGTGTGGAGGTCGAGGTCGCCCATCAGCCGCTTCAGGTCCTTGAAGTTCTCGCTGTGGCGCAGCCGCGTCTTCAGCCAAGGCGGCTTGCGCTCGGGGTTCAGCCCGGCGAGGTGCGGCCGGGCGACGCCCGCGCGACGCCGGTGGTCGTCGTCGAGCGTGCGCAGCGGTTGGACGCCGGGCGGGATCACCGGGCGGCGCTCCCCGGTCGCGGGGGCGAGCTGATCGGCGCTCACGTGGCGCTCCCGGTCGTCGCGGTCAGGGGCTCGAGATCGTCGCGGGTCGACGCGGTCACCGTACCGCCGAGCACGTCACCGACGTGCGTCCGTAACCGCGCGAGCACCTCGTCGACGGTGGTGTCCACGCCGAGCGACGCGAGCGAGCAGACGCCGCGGTCGGCGATCCCGCACGGCACGATCCCGTCGAAGTCGCCGAGGTCGGTGGTGACGTTGAAGGCGAGCCCGTGGCTCGTGACACCACGGGCCGAGACGCGCACCCCGATCGCGACGAGCTTCTCGTCGCCGACCCAGACGCCGGTGTAGCCGTCGACGGGGTGGGCCTCGACCCCGAAGTCCGCCGCGGTGGCGACGCAGACACGCTCGAGCGCGCGGACGTAGTCCACGACGCCGCGGATGCCGGCGAGACGCAGCACCGGGTAGACGACGAGCTGACCGGGGCCGTGGTAGGTGACGTCGCCGCCGCGGTCGACCTCGTGCAGCTCGATCCCGCGCGCGGCGCGTTCCTCGACGTCCCAGAGGACGTGGGCGGGGTCCGCGGTCTTACCGAGCGTGTAGACGCGCGGGTGCTCGAGGCTGAGCAGCACGTCGCCGATGCGTCCGTCGGCCCGTCGGGCGACGAGGAGGCGCTGCAGGTCCCAGGCCTCACGGTAGGGGACGAGGCCGGCGTGGACCCCGAGGATCGGGCCGTCCGGGTCGGCGCGCATCGGCTACACGCCGATCTCGGCCGCCCAGTCGTGCTCCTCGAGGGTCTCGGTCAGGTCCGCGAGGAACCGCGCCGCGTCGGCGCCATCGACCATGCGGTGATCGTAGGTGAGGCAGAGGTAGGTCATGTGGCGGATCGCGATCGCATCCGAGCCGTCCCGGCTCACCACCACCGGGCGCTTCTCGATCGTCGGTGTCGCGAGGATCCCGGTCTCCGGCGGGTTCAGCACGGGGGTGTCGAACAGCACGCCCCGGGAGCCGGTGTTCGTGATGGTGAAGGTCCCGCCCTGGACGTCGTCGGGCGTGATCTTCTTGCTGCGCACCCGTTCGGCGAGGTCGGCGACCTCGCGGGCGAGCGCCGGCACGGTCTTGTCCTGCGCGTCCTTGATGTTCGGCACGATCAGGCCCTGGGGGGCGTCCACCGCGATGCCGAGGTTGATGGTGTCGTAGAACTTCACCTGGCCCGCCTCGACGTCGATGGAGGCGTTCATGGCCTCGTGACGCGGCAGCACCATGCACACGGCGCGGGCGAAGAACGGCAGGGGGGAGAGCGACACCCCTTCGCGCTCCTCGAACGCCGCCTTGGAGCGGGCGCGCAGCTCCATGATCGCGGTGACGTCCACCTCCCGGGCGGCGGTGAGCTGCGCGGTCGTCTGGAGGCTCCCCCACATGTGCTTCGCGATCGCGGCGCGGACGCGGGGGAGCTTCTCGGTGCGGCCCCGGACGCTCTCGTGTGGCTTGCGGCCGGCCGGCGCGGCGCGCCCGGACGGCTCGGCGGTCGCCGCTGGGGCCTGCCGGGTCGCGGTGCCCTCGTCGATGGCGCGCTCGACGTCGTCGCGGGTGATCCGGCCGCCCTTCCCGGAGCCCTCGATGCGGGACGGGTCGAGGTCGTGCTCCCGGACCATCCGTCGCACGATCGGGGAGAGCA
>CAZADJ010000161.1:0-6276 GCA_964483845.1 uncultured Actinomycetota bacterium
CCGAGCAGGAGTGGCAGCTGCTCGCCGACGACAGCCGTCGTTACCTCGCCGCCTACGCGGAGGGCGTCAACGCACACCTCGAGGGACGCTCCGGCTTCAGGCTCAGCTTCGAGCACGGCCTCCTCGGTCTGCAGAACCGGGACCTGCAGGTCGAGGCGTGGGACCCGTTGGACACCCTCACCTGGATCAAGGTGATGGCGTGGGACCTCCGCACGAACATGGAGGCCGAGATCCAACGGGCGCTGCTGTCCCGCGAGCTACCGGTGGAGCGCGTCCGGGACCTGTGGCCGCCGTACCCCGATCGCCACCCGGACATCCTCGCCGACGGCGACGTCGAGGACGGCGCGTTCGTCCCGGCCGACGGTGACGGACCGGTCGCCGCACCTCCCACCCTGCCCGACGACGCGCTGGACCAGCTCGCGGCGCTCCTCGACCACCTCGACGGCATGGCGGGCATCTCCGGGCCGGCCGGCGCCGGGGTCGGCTCGAACAGCTGGGTCCTCGCCGGGGACCGCACGGCCTCGGGCGCACCGATCCTCGCCAACGATCCGCACCTGTCCGCCGGTCTCCCGTCGATCTGGTACGAGGTCGGCCTGCACTGCGACCCGGTCGGCCCCGACTGCCCGTTCGACGTGCGCGGGTTCTCCTTCGCGGGGCTGCCCGGGGTCGTCGCCGGGCGTAACGCCCGCATCGCCTGGGGGGTCACCAACCTGGGCGCGGACGTCACCGACCTGTTCGTCGAGCGCGTCGACCCCGACGACCCCGACCGCTACGAGGTCCAGGGCCGGTTCGTGGAGATGGACATCGTGGAGGAGACCATCGAGGTGGCGGGTGGCGAACCGGTCACCCACCAGGTCCGCCGCACCCGCAACGGCCCGGTGATGTCGGACGTGTCGGGCGAGATCGGGTCGATCGACGCGACCTCCGCGGTGGAGGTCCCCGACGACCACGTCGTGGCGCTGCGGTGGACCGCCCTCGACCCCTCCCCCACGCTCGACGCGGTCTTCGCGCTGAACACCGCCGAGGACTGGGACGACTTCCGTGCCGCGGCGGAGCTGTTCGACGTCCCGGCGCAGAACCTCGTCTACGCCGACGTGGACGGCAACATCGGCTACCAGACACCCGGCCGGATCCCGGTCCGCGCCTCGGGCGACGGTCGCTGGCCCGTCCCCGGTTGGACCGGTGCGTACGACTGGGTCGACGAGGTCCCGTTCGACGAGCTCCCCTGGGTGTTGAACCCGCCCGAGGGCTACATCCAGACCGCGAACCAGCGGGTCATCAGCGGCGGCTACCCGCACCTCCTCACCGCGGACACCGACTGGGCCTACGGGTTCCGAGCGGCCCGCATCTCGGAGCTGCTGGCACCGACCGACGACCTGACGCTGCCCGACGTCGCGGCGATCCAGCTCGACACGGCGAACCTGAACGCCCGCGCGATGGTCCCCCACATCGAGGAGCTGGACCTCGGCGGCGACGACCGGCTCGAGGAGGTGCGAACGGTGATCGCCGACTGGGACCACCGCTACGACGCCGGCTCGGCGGGTGCCGCTGCGTTCGAGGCGTGGTGGCGCCACCTGTTGCTGCGCACGTTCACGCCGCAGGTCCCCGCGGAGTACCTGCCGCAGGGGAGCGCGAACGAGCGCTGGTACGAGGTCGTCCGGAGGCTCGCAGAGGACGCCGACCATCCGTGGTGGGACGACCCCGACACGGACGTCACCGAGACACGCGACGAGGTGATGCGCACCGCGCTCGCCGACGCAGCGGAGGAGCTGACCGACCGTCTCGGCGACGACCCCGACACGTGGCGGTGGGGGGACCTCCACACCCTCACGCTGATCCACGACCCGCTCGGCGACTCGGGGATCGGTCCGGTCGAGCGGCTGGTCAACCGGGGGCCCTACCGCGTGGCCGGGGGCAACGGGATCGTCAACGCCACCGGGTCGCGCACGGCCGACGGCTACACGGTGCGCACGCTCCCGTCGTTCCGGATGGTCGTGGACCTGTCGGATCCCGACGAGGCCACCGCCATCCACACGACGGGGCAGTCCGGGCACGCCTTCCACCGCCACTACGTGGACATGGCCGACGTCTGGGCGGCCGGGGAGACGAAGCCGATGCGGTTCAGCCGGAGCGAGGTGGCGCAGGCCACCATCGAACGGCTGCTGCTCGTGCCGTAGCGACCGGCCGCGATCAGGTCCAGGCCTCCACGATCGTCACGGCGTCGCACCACGTGATGCGCGGGTCCCGGTCGAACCAGGAACGCTGGCGCCTCGCGTATCGCCAGGTGCGACGGGCGATCTCCGTCGCGAGATCCGCCTCGGCGAGCTCCCCGTCGAGCACGGCGAACGCCTCCCGGTAGCCGATCCCCTGCCGCGCGGTGCGGGACAGCGGCTGCGGGAGGCCGCGGAGCCGGCGCGCCTCGTCCACCAGCCCCGCGTCGACCATCCGCCGTGATCGCACGTCGATCCGGTCGCGCAGCTCCTCGTCCTCGCGGTCGAGGCCACGCACCTCGAGCCCGGGGTAGATCGAGGTGTGGTCGTCGAAGGCGTCGTCGAAGTCGGAGAAGCGCTCGCCGGTGATCTCGACCACCTCGAGCGCGCGGACGGTTCGGCGCAGGTTGTTCTCGTCGATCTTCGCCGCCGCCTGCGGGTCGACCTCACGCAGGCGGCGGTGGGCGGCCGGCGGGTCGTCGGCGTAGCGCGACCGGATCCGTGCACGCACGTCGGGGTCCGTCGGCGGGAACCGCAGGTCGTCGACGACCGCACGGAAGTACAGGCCGGAGCCACCCACGAGCAACGGCGTCGCGCCCCGCTCGCGGACCGCGGCGATCGCAGCTCGGGCGCGCTGCTGGAACCACGCGACCGAGAGGTCCTCCCAGGGATCCAGCACGTCGACGAGGTGGTGCGGGACCGCCCGACGCGCCTGGGGGGGCGGCTTCGCGGTGCCGACGTCCATGCCCCGGTAGACGGTGAACGCGTCCACGGCCACGATCTCGACCGGATCCCCGGTCCCCGAACGCCGGCGCGCCACGTCGACGGCCACCGCGCTCTTCCCGCTCGCGGTCGGACCGACGAGCGCCGGCGTCCAGCCGCCCTCACCCGCCGAGGCGCCCATCAGGACGCGGCGACCTCGTCCGAGGCGACGCATCGTGCGACGAGCTGCCCGACGCCGGCCGGAGCCTCGTAGCCCAGCACCTCGACCGAGAGCCCCCCGGCCGCGCACGCGCCGTGGAGCGCGGCAAGCGCCGCCCACCCCAGGGCACGGACCCGTTCCGCCTCGTCGGGCCCCAGCGTGCGGAGTGCATCGAGGTCACCGGCGCGCGCTGCGGCGACGACCGACTCGTCGAAGTCCTCGGCCCCCGCGATCGCGTACGAGGGGCTCGACCGGTCGAGCCCAGCGGACAGGTCGCCGGCGACGACGATCGCCACGTCGAGCCCGGCGTCTGTGGCCGCCTCCCCGATCGCCGCCCCGACGCTGACCAGCACGTCGAAGTCCGTACCCCGCGCCACGTTCATCGCCACGACGGGGACGTCTCCGCGTGCGTCGTGCACCTGCCGGGCGAGGACCGCCAGGCCGATCTCGAGCGGGTCCCCGTGGAACACCGGGTACTGCGTCAACCGCGACAGGTGCTCGACGAGCGGCTCGGCGACGGGGAGCTCCACCTCCGCGCCTGGCACTCCGACCGGCTCCAGCGTGGCGTGCGCGCGATCGTAGATCCCCCGGGGTCCGGCGGAGATCAGCACGTAGGCGTCGGCAGGTGGCAGCGCGTCGATGGCGCTCCGGGCCAGGCTGCGCAGCGTCGCCACCCCCTCGCCCAGCTCGCCCGGTCGATCGGGGGATGCGACACGCAGCGTGAGGGGGGCGGCGGGGACCACCGCCGCACCGACGATGCCGCTCATCGGGTCGACGCGGACAGCAGCGGCAGCGAGCGGCCCCCCTCGGGAGCCTCTGGTCCCCCGTCGAGCCGCCAGCCGTCGCCGTCGCGCATCGCCTCCTCGGTGCGGCGCCCGGCGGCGGTGCGGTGCACGCGGGTCGGCGGCTCCGCGAGCACGTAGTTGACCGCCGCCTCGGAGACCTCGACCTCCACGAGGTCCCCCGGCGCGTAGCCGTCACCGACCGGGAAGTGCACCAGGTGGTTGGCGCGGGTCCGTCCCGAGTAGCGGGCGGGGTCGGTCTTGGACGGCGACTCGATCAGCACCTCGACCCGGGCCCCCACGAGCTCCTCGTGACGACGCAGCGAACCGGCGCGGGTCACCTCCTCGAGACGCAGGTAGCGCTCCTTCACCGCCTCCGGCGTGACCTGGTCGTCCATCTCGGCGGCATCGGTGCCCGGGCGCGGCGAGTACTGGAAGGTGAAGGCCTGGTCGAAGGCGACCTCCTCGCAGACCGCCAGCGTCTGCGCGAAGTCCTCCTCGGTCTCGCCGGGGAAGCCGACGATGATGTCGGTGGTGAGCGCGCAGCCGGGGACCATGTCACGGGCGCGGTCCACCAGGTCGAGGTAGCGGCGTCGGCGGTAGCTGCGCCGCATCGCGCGCAGGATGCGATCGGACCCGGACTGGAGGGGCAGGTGGAGGTGCTCGCAGACGCTGTCCACGTCGGCCATCGCCTCGAGCACGTCCAGGGTGAAGTCCCGTGGGTGCGGCGAGGTGAAGCGGAGGCGGAGCAGGCCGTCGACCTCGCCGAGCTCGCGCAGCAGCTCGGCGAACATCGACCGCCCGTACTGATCACGACCGTAGGAGTTGACGTTCTGGCCGAGCAGCGTCACCTCGACCACGCCGTCGGCGACGAGCTGCTCCACCTCGTGGACGATCTCGCCGATGCGTCGCGACTGCTCCGGGCCGCGCAGGCTCGGCACGATGCAGAACGAGCAGTTGTTGTTGCAGCCAACCGAGATGGACACCCAGGCGTGGTGGCGCACCTCGCGCTTGGCCGGGAGGGCCGAGGGGAACGTCTCGATCTGGTCGAGGATCTCCACCACCGGCACCGAGCGTGAGTCGGCCTCGGCGAGCAGTGTCGGCAGGTTCACCAGGTTGTGCGTGCCGTACACGACGTCGACCCACGGGGCCCGGTCGGCGATCGCACCCTGGTCCTTCTGGGCGAGGCAGCCACCGACGACGATCTTCAGGTCGGGGCGCTCCTCCTTGCGCGGCTTCAGGTGTCCGAGCGCCCCGTAGAGCTTCTGGTCGGCGTTCTCCCGCACGGCGCAGGTGTTGAACAGCACGAGGTCGGCGTCGGACTCGTCAGGCGCAGCGCGGTAGCCGAGCGTCTCCAGCACGCCGGCGGCGCGCTCCGAGTCGTGCTCGTTCATCTGGCACCCGAAGGTGCGGATGAAGTAGCGCTTCCCCATGGTTCGTCGGTGCTCCATCGACCGCGTGAGGGGCTCCGTACAGGGCGACGGGCGGGCCGCGTGACGGTAGCGAACGGACGGCGATCCCGTCCCGACACGGCCAGAGGCTACCAGCGGATCCCGTCCCCGCGCCGGCACCAGCACGCCGGGGGCGGGGTACGGTCGATCTCATGGAGCAGGCCCCGCGCTCGGACGACCGACCGCAGGCGCGCACCCCCATCGCGTTGCGCGCACGGCTCCTGTGGCTGGTGCGGAGCCGTCCCCGTGGTTACCTCATCTTCCTCGCCGGGAGCCTGGTCGTGGGCCTCGGCGCACCGCGGTGGTTCGGTGCAGGGACCGCAGCAGCGGCGCTCGTCCTCGTCGCGTTCCTCGGTTACGGCGTCGGGCTGGTGGTGCTGGCGATCGCGATAGCCCGCGACGACACCCGACCCGAGACGGGCGGCCGAGGCCGAGCGATCCTCACCGTGCTGACCGGTGGGCTCGCCGCGCTGCCCTGGGTGTTGGAGGAACCCCGCGAGCAGCGAGCCACCACCGACGGCGACGGACCCGAGTAGCGGGGTCGGACGCGGCCGACACCGAGCGCGCGCTACGGCCCCTCAGACCTTGCGCGGCTCCTCGACGTTCTCGTCGCCCTCGCGCTGCGGGACCAGCTGCCCCCAGTCCTCGGCGGTCTCGACCTCGGCCTGCCCGCGGCCGGCCGCCACCAGGAGGAACGCGACGGTCCCGACCACTCCGGCGGAGACCGCGCTCCGGGGGACGATGAGGAAGGAGACGAACGCGATGGCGAGCACGAGGTAGCCGAAGGCCGCCCGCGTCGGCGAGCGGCCAGCGAAGAGCCCCGCAGCGAGGGCGAGCGCCGGCACGCCGACGAACAGCCAGGTCTGCATGGTGTCCACGTCGCGCTCCTCCGCTCATCGCGGAGGCTAGCG
>CAZADJ010000162.1:0-6236 GCA_964483845.1 uncultured Actinomycetota bacterium
TCGTGATCGCCGCGTCGGAGGTCGGGGCGGTGCGCAGCGCCGATCACGGCGAGGTGCGCCGTGAGCGTCTGGGGCCGGGCCAGATGGTCTGCGTGGATCCCGACGAGGGGGGGCTGGAGGAGGACGCCGAGATCAAGCAGCGCCTCTCGGTGGCCGAGCCGTACGGCGACTGGCTGCGCGAGGAGCTGCGCACCGCGGAGCCCGGGCAGCCGGTCGACGTCGTCGCCCCCGACGTGGAGCAGCGCCAGCTCGCCTTCGGCTACACGAAGGAGGAGCTCACCTCGATCCTCCGCCCGATGGCGACCGAGGGCAAGGAACCGACCTCGTCGATGGGCGAGGACACGCCGATGCCCCCGGTCGCGCAGTGGCACCGCCCGGTCACCCACTACCTGAAGCAGCGCTTCGCGCAGGTCACCAACCCGCCGATCGACCACCTGCGCGAGCACGAGGTGATGTCGCTGCGGACCCTGCTCGGGCCCCGGCAGCCGATCCTCACCTCCGGGCCGGAGGCCGCCCGGCTCATCGAGCTCGGCACCTTCGTCCTCTACCCGTCCGGCCTGCAGCGGATCGTGCTCGACGCCGACATCCCCTTCGACGTCGCGGCCGTGGACGCGACCTTCCCCGTGGTCGACGGGCCGGCCGGGATGGCCGCGGCGCTGGAGCGGCTCGGCGACGAGGCGATCGCCGCGGTCGAGGCTGGCGCCGGCATCGTGGTGGTCTCCGACACCGGGGTCGACGAGGACCGCTGCCGCATCCCGAGCGTCCTCGCGGTTGGAGCGGTCCACCAGCGCCTGCTGTCCGAGGAGCTCCGCACACGGACGAGCCTCATCGTCGAGACCGACGAGGCCCGCGAGACCCACGACGCCGCGTGCCTGCTCGGCTACGGGGCGGACGCGATCGTTCCCCGGCTCGCCTTCGAGACGTTCGCGCACCTCGCCGACCTGGGCCTGATCCGCGGCGACGACCTCTCCGGGCAGGACGCGCAGGAGCGGCTGCGCAACGCCCTGGAGGACGGGGTGCTCAAGATCATGTCGAAGATGGGGATCTCGACGGTCGACGCCTACCGCAGCGCGCAGATCTTCGAGGCGCTCGGGCTCGGCCCGGACGTCATCGGTACCTGCCTCACCGGCACCGTCAGCCGCCTCGGAGGGCTGACGCTGGAGGACCTCGCCGAGGACGTCCTCGCCCAGCACGCGGCCGCGTTCCCCGACGAGCCAGCGGGGGAGGATGACGACGGGGAGGTCTCGCTGCCGAGCCCCGGCGTGATCAAGTTCTCGCGCCGCGGCGAGGAGTACCACGACATCAACCCCGACGTCGTCGGGGCGCTGCACGACGCGCTGGGGCTGGGCAAGGAGCCCGCGACGGACGCGTTCGAGGCGCCGGACGTGTACGCAGACGGTCCGCACACCGCCGAGGAGAAGGCGGCGCACGTGCTGCTCAAGGCGACCGAGGAGGGGCGCTTCGACCTGTACGAGCGCTTCTCGGAGCTGGTGGCCGGCCGGCCCCACCTCGCGCCGCGCGACCTCATCCGCGTCCGCGACGACCTCGACCCGGTCCCGCTGGACGAGGTGGAGCCGGTCACCGCGGTCGCGCGACGCTTCTCGACCGGAGCCATGTCGCACGGGGCGTTGTCGGCCGAGGCCCACGAGACGATCGCCGTCGCGATGAACATGATCGGTGGGGCGGCGAACTCCGGGGAGGGTGGTGAGGACCCAGCGCGCTTCCGCACCCGGGGGACGGCCCGTGACGCCAACTGCCGCGTGAAGCAGATCGCGTCCGGACGTTTCGGTGTCACCCCCGAGTACCTCGCGTTCGCCGACGAGCTGCAGATCAAGATGGCGCAGGGATCGAAGCCCGGTGAGGGGGGCCAGATCCCGGGACACAAGGTCTCTGAGGAGATCGCCAGGCTGCGCCACACCACCCCGGGGGTGACGCTGATCTCGCCGCCGCCGCACCACGACATCTACTCGATCGAGGACCTCGCGCAGCTGATCTACGACCTGAAGCAGATCAACCCGGAGGCCGACGTCTCCGTGAAGCTCGTCGCGGAGAGCGGCGTCGGCCAGATCGCCGCCGGGGTCGTGAAGGGGCTCGCGGACGTGGTCCAGATCTCGGGCCACGACGGCGGGACCGGCGCGTCACCGCTGTCGTCGATCCAGCACGCGGGCATGCCGTGGGAGCTCGGCCTGGCCGAGACCCAGCAGACCCTGCGGCTGAACGGCCTGCGGGGCCGCGTGCGTCTGCGCGCCGACGGGGGGATGAAGACCGGGCGGGACGTGCTCGTCGCCGCGCTGCTCGGCGCCGACGAGTACTCCTTCGGGACGGCGGCTCTGCTCGCCGAGGGCTGCATCCTCGTGCGCACCTGTCACCGCAACACCTGCCCGGTGGGGATCGCCACCCAGCGTCGGGACCTCCGCGACCGGTTCGAGGGTCGGCCGGAGCAGGTGGCCGCCTACCTGCTGTTCGTCGCCGAGGAGGTGCGTCGCGGCCTGGCTGCGCTCGGGTGCCGCACCGTCGGCGAGGCGATCGGTCGCGTCGATCTGCTCGAGCCACGTCCGTTGGAGGGTCGGGCCGCCCGGCTCGACCCGAGCGCGCTCCTCGCTGACGTCGGGAGCGAGCCGCGTAGCCACGAGGGGACGCTGCCGATCCAGCGCCCGCGCAGCGACCTCGGTGACCACGTCTTCGAGGACGCGCTGGAGACGGTGTTCCTCGGCGGGCTCGTCGAGTACGTCTACGACATCCGCAACGCGCAGCGCACCGTCGGCGCCCGCGTCGGCGGCGCGATCGGCCTGGAGTTCGGCCAGTCCGCGCCGCACGGCACGGCTCGGCTGCGTTTCGACGGCGAGGCCGGTCAGTCCTTCGGTGCCTTCCTGGCCGACGGCGTCGAGCTGGTCCTCACCGGTGAGGCCAACGACTACGTCGGTAAGGGCATGGGCGGTGGACGCGTCGTCGTGCGGCCGCCCGACGGGGACGCCGGCGACCCGGTCCTCGTCGGCAACACCGTCCTGTACGGCGCGACCGGGGGCGAGCTGTTCGTCGCCGGGCGGGCGGGGGAGCGTTTCGCCGTGCGCAACTCCGGCGCGATCGCGGTCGTGGAGGGGACCGGCGACCACGCGTGCGAGTACATGACCAACGGCACCGTGGTGATCCTCGGGCCGACCGGGTCGAACATCGGCGCGGGGATGTCGGGGGGGCAGGCGTTCGTCTACGACCCGACCGCGCAGGTCCTCGCGAAGGTGAACCGGCAGATGGTCGAGGCGCGACGTCCCGACGGGTTCGAGCTGCGCCGGGTGCGCGAGCTGGTGGAGACCCACGCGACCGTCACCGGCTCCCGTCGCGCCGGCGCGCTGATCGACCGGTGGGTCGAGATCGAGGAGCACTTCTGGCGCGTCGCGCCGAAGACGGAGATGGAGAAGGTCGCCGCCACCGACGCTGGCGGGGCGCGCACCACCGCGTGAGGACCGCTCCCGCCGGGTCGGTCGCCCGCCCGGCATGGTCAGCCCATGCGCTCGTTCTGCAGCGCCCGACTCAGGTCGCGCATGGACACGACCCCGACGAGGCCGCCCTCGCCGAGCACCGGCAGGTGACGGAAGTCCTTGTCGATCATGACCTGGAGGGACGCCGCCGCCTCGGAGTCGGCAGAGGCGGTGACCGGGTCCTCGGTCATCCAGTTCCGCACGGTGGTGGCGTGGGTGTCGATGCCGGCGGCGCACGCGCGGACGAGATCGCGCTCGGTGAAGATGCCGGCCAGCTGACCGCCGTCCTCGACGACGAGCAGCGATCCGATCCGGTGCTCGAACATCGTCGCGGCGGCGCGTGACAGGGGCTCGTGCGGCTCGATGGTGATCGCCGGCTGCGTGACGAGCTCCCCGAGCTTCGTCATCCCGTGCCCTCCACGTCCCGTTGCACCGGACGCTAGCAGCGCGCGGTCGCGGCCGGGGCCGGGGGTCGGTGGCGTGCGGGCGGCGCTGCGCTAGCCTCGAGCCGTCGTGCGATGTGGCTATGGGGCTCTGGGGCGTCGCGGCCTGCTCTTCGCGGCCGCGATCGCGCTGCTGTTCCCCCTGATCGGGACGCCCAGCGCGGACGCCGACGACCTCGAGCGCGTCCGCCAGGAACGCGCGGAGATCCAGCAGCGCCTCGATGAGGCCACGGAGCGTCTGGCGGAGATCGAGGCGCGGGCGGCCGAGCTCGCCGACGAGCGCGACACCCTCGGACTCGAGCTCGAGGCGCTGGAGGCCGAGATCGCCGAGTCCGAGGAGCGGATCACCGACCGTGCCCGCTCGGTGTACAAGCGCGGGCACCTCGACCCCGTGATGGTCCTGCTCACGGCCGAGGACACCGACGACGTGGTCGGGCACGCCGCGGTCGTCGCGACGCTCGTGCGTGGCGACCGGGCCCACTCGGAGACCGCCAGCGCGAAGCGCGTGGAGGCAGCGGCCGTCGCGGAGCGGCTCGCCGAGCAGCAGCAGGCCCTCGACGTCGCCATCGCCGACCAGGAGGCCACGACCGCGCAGCTGCAGGGGGACCTCGAGCGCGCCCGTGCGCTGGAGCAGCGCCTGGAACGAGAGGAGCGGGAGCGCCGAGAGGCGGCGCGCCGTCAGGCCGCCGAGGAGGCGCGACAGCGCGCCGCCCAGCAGCGCGCGCAGCAGCAGGCAGCCGCGCAACAGGAGCGGGCGTCCAGCGGTGGCTACGTGTGTCCGGTCGCGAAGCCGCACTCGTTCACCGACACGTGGGGGGCGCCGCGGTCCGGCGGCCGTCGCCATCAGGGCACGGACATCATGGCGCCGCGCGGCGCGCACATCTACGCGGTGACGAGCGGCCGGGTCGACATCCGCGGCTACGGGAGCAGCGCCGGGTACTGGCTGATCCTGCGCGGCAGTGACGGGACGAAGTACTACTACATGCACCTCGACGGCTACGCGGTGGGCAGCGGCAACGTCTCCGCGGGACAGCTCATCGGCTACAACGGCGACACCGGCAACGCCCGTGGCACGCCCCACCTCCACTTCGAGCAGCACCCGGGCGGCGGAGGCGCGATCAACCCCTACCCGTTCCTGCGCAGCATCTGCGGCTGACGGGTCGGACCGCGCCCGACGGCTCCACGTGCTCCTCGAGCCCGATCGCCCCGATGCCCGGGCGCGTCGCCCTGAGGCCCGGCTGGCCCGCTGACGGGATCAGACGACGCGGCCGGTGATCTCGCCACCCTCGAGCGCACGCCGGACGTTCTCGATCGAGCGGGTGAGGATCCTCCCCACCGACTCGGCGGTCGTGCCGGCGAGGTGGGGGGTGGTGACCGCCGTCTCGACCCGGAGGAGGTGGTGGCCCGTGGGTGGGGGCTCCTCGGTGTAGACGTCGACGGCTGCGCCGTGGAGCCGATCGTCGCGCAGCGCCTCGGCGAGCGCCGCTTCGTCGGTGACGGCGCCGCGCGCCGCGTTCACGACCACCGCGGTCGGCTTCATCCGCGAGATCCGCCCGGCGTGGAGGAGCTCGCGGGTGTCCTCGGTCAGGGCGACGGCGAGGACCAGAACGTCCGCAGCGACGACGAGGTCGTCGAGCTCCGCCCAGGTGAGCCCGAGCTCCTCCTCGAACTCCGTCGACCGGCGGTGGCGCGTCCAGTACCGCAGGTCCACGCCGAAGCTCGCGAAGCGGCGGGCCGCCTCGACGCCGACGTCGCCCATGCCGACGAGGCCGACGACCTTCCCGCCGAGCTCGTAGCGGGCCCGTCCGAGCTGCTCCCACTCACCGGACCGGAGCTTCCGCTCGGAGGTGACGAGCCCGCGCAACGCGGACAGCGCGGCCCAGACACACCACTCCCCGACGGCGACGGCGTTCGCGCCCGCGCAGCTGGCCACCGGGATGCCGGCCTCCGCGCACGCGTCCACGTCGACGCTGTCGACACCGGCGGCGGGGACCTGGACGAGGCGGCAGGTGGCCCGGAGCGCCTCGATCACCCCTCCGGCGACCCGGTGGTGGGAGGTCCAGTCCGCGACGCAGACGTCGGCCCCCGCGACGGCCGCCGCCGGGTCCTCGTCGCGGCCGATGGCGACGACCTCGTGGTCCCCGAGCTCGCTGCCGATGACCTCGGCGGGGATCGGCGCGAGGATCACGACCCTGCCCATGTGCACGACCTCCGACGGGCGTGACGGCACCTCTTTGCGGCCTCAGGTGGCCGGTGGCACCCTAGGCGCAGACCGGCCCCGGGACGGGGCCGGACGCGCGAGCCGGACCCGAGCCGG